>NZ_JBJMQP010000150.1:0-70542 GCF_045802625.1 Hyalangium sp.
CCTGCGAGTGGGCTGGCTGGCGAGCCGGGACGCGGAGCTGCTGCGCCGGTGCGCGGCGTACAAGGACTACACCACCATCTGCAACAGCGCCCCGAGCGAGGTGCTCGCGCTCATCGCCCTGCGTGCCCGGGAGCAGGTGCTGGCGCGCAGCCGGGCCATCCTGGAGGACAACCTGAAGCGGCTGGATGCGTTCTTCGCGCGCCACGCGGACACGTTCCGCTGGGTGCGGCCACGCGCGGGGAGCGTGGCCTTTCCGCGCCTGCTGCGAGACCTGCCGGTGGCCGACTTCTGCCAGGCCCTCGTCGAGCGCGAAGGCGTGTTGCTGCTGCCGGGCGATGTGTATGACTTTCCGGGCAATTACTTCCGAATGGGGCTGGGGCGCACCCAGCTTCCGGAGGCCCTCGCGCGGCTGGAGCGCTTCTGCGAGGCGACGTTCCGCTGAGGGACCCAGCGAGTACTTCTCCTCTCGGTACTCTCGGCTAACGTGAGCGCTTCCGGCAAGAAGGAGTGCTGCATGATGCTCTGGCGGCTGCTGTGGCGGCTCAATCCCTTGCTCCTGGCGGTGATGGTCGGCTGCGCGGGAGTCCCTCGTGTCCGCGTGGAGACCGAGCGAGGCAGGGCCGTCATCTACATCCCGCGTACCACGGAGGTGCAGCCTGTTGAGGTGGAGGAGGAGGAGTTCCAGCAAGCCATGAGGCAGCTGGCGCGCCAAGTGCGGCGGACGGGCACGCCGCGCCAGACGGCCGAGCGGATGTTCCAGATAGACCCGCTCAGCGGCAACTACCTCTACCTGTTGAGGGACAAGAAGCTGGTGCCCACGGGGCCGGGCGACTGGGACGGCACGTTGACGAGGGCGGATGTGGAGACGGCGGAGCGTTACCTGCTCTGGTGCCAGCGAACGCACGGCGTCCACGGAGACTGTCTGGGAGGGGCGCTGGTGGCAGGGCGTTACCTGGACATGCAGGGCCGCTACATGTGGGCCATGGCCCTGAGCAAGAGCCCGGTGCTGGACGAGATGAAGAGGGCGTTGGGAGACATGGTGAATGTCCAGGCGCTGATCAGCACGGCCTTGTGGACGTTGGGCTCCATACTCCTGATTCTGGCGCTCAATCCGGTGGCACCAGCGCTGGTGGCGGTCCTGGGGACGGTGGAGGAGATCGCGCTGACGGACGAGAGCGTCACCGTCACGATGCCCGCCAGTGCAATGGCCATGGCGGCGCGGGGCATGGGTGGCCAAGGCCCCTGCATTGAGACGCACCACCTCGCCACTGTCTGCAACGACAAGGGCTCCAAGCGCGGGGGCCCGTGGACCCCCAGGTTTCGGAAGATCTTCGCCAAAGCGGGAATGACACTGGAGGACCCTGCGAACAAGATGCCTCTGGAAGGACATTACGGGCCGCATCCCGAGGAATACCATCGAAGGGTCTTCCAAGAATTGAGCGACGCGACGAAGGGGTGTCGCACTGTCGCCCAGTGTCGCAGCGCACTGCTCAGCACGCTCGAGGACCTGGCCCAAGAGATCGCCACGCCAGGCACGGAACTCAACCAACTCGTTACCCGGAGCTAGCTCTAGTAGAGGACACGCATGGCCTCACGCTTCTTCGCGCTCTACGACACGGTGGATCTCCCAGGCCGCTGGCATCTGGATGATCCCATCGACAGCCAAGGCCGTGAGATGGACGATTGGTTATTCAAGAGTGGGACCCCTGTTAGCATCAAGGGGGGACTGAGGATTCCCATCGAGCACGCGGGGCGATCGCTGGACTTCTCCGAGACAAACCTGGGGATCCCCGTTGTTCATGTCAGGGTGGCATCGCTCTTCACGGAACTGGCGCCCCATGACGTGCAACTCATTCCATCTCGCATCGAGGGATATCCGGATCAGTACCTTATTCTCGTGGCCACGCGCCTCATCCCCTGTATCGACGAGAGCACCTCTCGGATCCGGCTTTGGACCCGCGAGGACGGGGTGCCTCACAAGGTGGGCCAATACAAGTCCGTGCGCAACATGCGTATCGACCCCACGAGGGTCGGTGATGCCAGGGTGTTCCGCCCAGCAGGCTGGGAGGGAACACTCATTGTCTCCCAGGAGATCAAGGACGCCTTGGAGCGCTTGGGCACCACGGGCACAAAGTTCGAGGAGGTCTAGCGCCTGTCCGCGCTGGTACCCAAGCGTATTGCCACGGAGGAGATCGGTGATGCCCTCGAGCTCATCGACAAGATGGTTAAGGCGAGGCGTCCGAAGTGGTTCGTGTGCCTGAAGGTCACCACCACTTTCTGGTGGGTAGCAGTCCACACGCTTCTGCACTACGCGGCGAGAGTCGTGGGCATTGTGAAGGTCGTCACCGGCAAGAGCGACAAGGACAAGTAGGCGGCTAGGTACAACCCTCGTCTGGTCACTTTCCCAGCGTTAGGTCCTCCATTACATGGTTGCCATGGCTGGCTGTTTCAGCTCGTCGCCGTCCCGCCAGAACGGGCCCCAAATTCTGGGTAAGGTCGAAGTCGGCCCTTCGACCTTACCCATTTTTTCGCAGGCCCGAGCGCGGCTGAAGGGCTCTGGGAGGGAAGTTGAGCGGGTGGCCATCGGCGAACCCGGGCTACTGGGACACCGTCTCCTTGCCCGGCTGCTTCGCCTAGGATAGCACGTCGCTAGCGACGCGCGACAACGCCGCACATCTGCTAGCGTAGATACCTCGGAGGTCATTCTTCCTTGGTACTACCCATGAAGTGGCTGCTCCTCGCCCCTCTGCTGGTGGCGAGCGCCGCCGAGGCCCAGCCCCAACTCCCCGCCCGGCAGCGCCAGGATCGGCGCGCCGCGCTGCCCACCACGCCCGCCGAGCCCATCCCCGAGGTGTACGTGGCCGCGGGCAACCTCACCACGGTGGCCTTCAACGGCCCGCTGGACAGGGAGAGCCTCGTGGTGGACCGCACGCGCTTCAAGTGGGTGGACGTCGGCGACCGCATCCTGGCCCTGGAGCCCTTCACGGACCTGGGGCCCGGCGAGCGGCTCATCATGCAGGTGGGCTTCAAGGACAGAGCCCTCCCGGCGAAGGCCGTCCTCGCCGTCGTCTCCAAGGCGGACGTGGTGGACGGGAAGGTGGAGATGGACCGTCGAGCGGACACTCCCGAGGCCCTCCGCGCAGCCCTCCACCAGAAGGAGGCGGAGCTGGAGGAGCTCAAGAGCCGGTATGCGGGCAACGGCCCCGCGGGGCTCACGCTCGCTGGGTGGCTCAACGAGGACAGTGGCCCCATCACCTTGGTGGTGGAGCCTGCGGCTGTCGGTGGGCAGGGGCTGGAGGCCCAACGGGCCTTCGGCTACCTGGGCAAGCTCTCAGCGCTGGTCGCCATCCGGCTGCGCAACCCCCCGGGAGAGAAACCATGGGTGCTTGAGCAGGCGCGCGTGGTCGGCCCAGGCGGCGGAGCGGTGAAGGTGCTCTCGGCGCAGATGAGGCCGGTGCAGCTCGAGCCTGGTGATGACGGGCTCGTCGTGGTGGAGGTGAAGACGCCACCGTGGCTGGTCGGCAAGGACTTCAGCGTGCTGCTCGTGGATGCCGACGGCGAGCGCCGTCTCTCCATCAACTTGTTGAAGAAGTAGGAGCCCCCCATGACGACGGAGGCGTTTCACCCCGACCATCTCAAGCCGGGGGACACGGTAGGCCATTGGCACATCGTCGAATCCCTGGGCAGTGGCGGCTTCGGACACACCTTTAAAGCGGAGCATGAAGGGGAGTTCTTCACGTTGAAGATGGCGGTGCGTCCGGCCCCGCAACTCTCCGAGGCCACGTCCGAGAAAGCCCTCGAGGAGGGGCAGGTGGACGGGCGCATGCGCCACGAGGGGGCAGTGCTGCTGGCCAACGGCCACACCGATGGTGTACCCCACCTCCGCGCCGTTGGCCGGTGGCCGCACCCCAAGAATGGCTACCTCTACATCGTCACCGACTTCGTGCCCGGTGAGTCCTTCCATGACTGGCGGGAGCATGCTCGACCCACCGCCGCGCAGCTCGTGGACATCTTCATCGCCGTGGTGCGCGTGGTGGCCCAATTGCACCGCCGCGGCATCCTCATTCGCGACTTCAAGAGCGAGCACGTCATTGTCCCGGAGGACGGAAGGCCCACGCTCGTGGATTTCGGCAGCGCGTGGCTGCCGGGCGGCTCCACCCTCACCGTGGGGCTGGCGCCGGGGACGCCCTACGCGTTGCCCCCCGAGTGCGTTGCCTTCCTGCGAGAGGGCAGCTGGAAGCAAGGCGCGCGTTTCGACGCGACGGAAGCCGGCGACCTCTACCAACTGGGTGTCTTCATGTACGAGGCGCTCACAGACGGCTGGCCCTTCGATCCACGACTGACGGACAAGGAGCTGCTCACGGCCATTCAGACTGTAGTCCCCCGAGATCCCCACCGCCTCAACCCGGCGGTGCCCGAGTCGCTCAGCCGCATCGCCCTGCGGCTGCTCGAGAAGCGACCCGAGGACCGTTACAAGAATGCCGAGGATCTGCTTCAAGCGCTGTGGGAGGCTAACAAGGAGCGTTCCACGCAGGCATGGAAGGTGCCGCTGGAACTCCCCTCTGAGGGACCAGCTCCTGTTACCCAGGATGAGGTGGAGGAGCGCCGACTCCAGAAGCAAGAGGCAGAGCGCAAAGCCAAGGAGGCCCGTGAGCAGGAGGCAGAAGAGCTGTCTCGTGAAGAAGCTCTGGAGCAACTCTCCGTGCTGACCCAGGGGATCCAAGAGCAGTTGACGCTCGCCGATGAGAAGCACGCCCTCCGCAAGAAGAGATGGCGGAGAATTGCCCTCGGGGCGGGTTCGCTCCTGCTGCTCCTGATCCTCTGGGTCGCCTGGCAGGTGTGGCGTACTCCCGTCCCGCCTTCCCCCGTTGCATCCGAGAAAGGAAGTTCGCTCGTGTCCACCCTCCGTAACTCCCGGCCCGTGAGGGCCACCGCCGCCTGGTTGTGCGCCACCTTCAGCGTCGGATGCACTGCGGCTCAGGTGCGGCCACTGCCGGAGGACTGCCCCCAGGATGCTGTCCGGAACATGGAGGAGATGAACCTCCTCAACCAGGGCGCCTACAGCGTGGTCATCGACATCAACCAACCCGGCAAGCAGCAGCAGGAGGGCACCTACTGCCCAGGGCCCATCGTCAGCAAGGTGGTGAAGTACTCGTGGACTGGCCCCTTGCCCGACGGCACCCTCCTGTACGGGCAGCTCTGGACGGAGGGCCTCACCAAGGAGGGGCAGGAGGCAGTCCTGGGCCGCTACACCGAGGCCCTCCTGCCGGATGGACGCCGCGTTCCCGTCTGCTTCGTGTTGGGGGACTTGACGGGACTCACCATCAAGAATCCGGGTTCGATGCCCGGGGCGGCCCGACTGCCACGAGAGTGGAGTGCTCTGGCTGTGCGCCGCTGGCCATAGGCGCACATATGACCACGCGCGGTGGTTGCTGGAAGATGTAGAATTGCTTGATTTCGATCTCGGCGATCCCTGCGGCATGCGCAACAAAATGCCTCGTTCTTTCAGAGGCATACGCCATCGGTACAAGGTCTGAAGATCGGTACAATCTGCTAGACGTAGTAGGATTTTGGTGGATCTTTTCTAGCATGCGGCTAAGCATGCGATCCCATGAGTAAGCGCCCATGGGAGGTCCATCCTCCGTTACTTCCGGAACGCCTCCGACTCATCGCCCGCACCATCAAAGACGTCCGGAGTGAGATCGTGGGGGACCTCAAGCCGATTGCCGCAAAGTTCAAGTGGGAATCGTGGGTGCGCGGGACTGCCGTCCATTCTGCTCTCGCAATGAAGTTCGAAAGCATGCAGAAGAGTGGGCGCCATCCCTGGCTTACGATCATCGACCCCAGCTTGCAGTTCACCCTGGGCGTAGGCGGAATTTCCGTCCGCATCTACACTGGAGATGCGGAGGAGCCCTCACGGTCTGCCCAGAAGATTTCCCCTGCGGAAAAAGCGAGTATCGACTGCGTCAACAAGGAGCTTGAGGAGCACAACCTCGAACTCGTTCGCAAGGGGAAGGGCAACCTCGAGCTCTTCAGCAACGCAGAAGTCGAGTCTCGAAGGCCTCCTAGGGACAACATCCCTGAAGAGCTCTGGGCTTGGCGAATTGCGGTGCTAACGGAACTGGATGGGACGGCTTACAGCACCACCATGGTGCAGGTGGCTCCTAATGGGGACAATCGGTACCACTATCCCATCGACCTCCGCGACGCTCCCACGCTGATTTCTACGGTGGAACCCAACCTCCCCGAGGGCGTACCATTGTCGTCCCCTCTGGTTGGAGCAGTGCCTCCTCCTCGAGAGGAGACTGGCTCCGAAGGAGCTCAAGGCGATCTTGAGGACGGGCTAGGTAGCCCGCACGACAATGACGACGACGACAGATGAGCCTACCTTCGTCGGAAACAAACTTCGTCTCGCGCGCAACTTCAACGACCTTACGCAGGTGGATCTGGCCCAGCGCGCCTCGGTTACTCACTCCACGATCCACCACCTAGAAGCCGAGATTCGACAGCCCAGCAAGGAGCTCGTTGCCGCGCTGTCGCACATACTCGGCTTTGCGCCCTCGTTTTTCTTCAAGCCGGTCAAGGAGGAGTTCCGCGAGGACGAGTGCCAATTCCGCGGCAAGGGGATGTCCGCAACGCTGAAGACGCGCGTCCTCGCCTACGGCACGCTTTTTGGGATGTTCGTCCGCTTCGCCGATAGATGGGCTCGTCTCCCCCGCATCTATCTCCCGGATATGGCGGACAAGCCGCAGCAGGGCCGGGAAGGCATAGAGCGAGCTGCAGAGGACTTGCGGCGCTCTCGCGGCCTCGGGCTCGACCGTCCCATCACCAGCATGTGTCGCGTGCTGGAGAACATGGGCGCGGTCGTCACACGCTTTGCAGCATCAACGGAGTCGAGCAGCGCAATGACCGTTGATGCTTTCTCGCGTGTGGGCTCACGTCCGGTCGTCGTGCTCAACACTGACAAGGACAGCACGTCGCGCACCCGCTGGGACATGGCCCATGAACTCGGCCATCTGCTCCTGCATCGAGGGCTACGGCCCGACAATCCGACGCTGGAAGAGGAGGCCGACTTCTTCGCAAGTTCTCTTCTGCTGCCTCGTGTTGGGTTCCTGCGCGAATTCCCCCAGCAAGCACGCCTGAGTTGGGACACGGTATTCGCCATGAAGCGGCGGTGGAAGGCGAGTGCTGCGTCCATCGTGCGCCGAGCCTTTGAGCTAGGCCGTATTGACGCCGCCGAGTACCGGCGTGCCTGGAAGCACTACTCGTACCGTGGTTGGAGGCTTGGCGAGCCGGATGAGCCCGCCGACGAGCCTCCCGAGATCGTCCCCTTAGCTCTAGATGTGATTGAGCAGAGCACTGGAGCGACTCCTCTCGATGTAGCAAGAGCGCTCGGGTGGTCCGCTGAAACGTTCGAACGGGTGTTGGGCGTATCTCCTAAGCCGCTATCTCCGCAGCCCGAGCAGGAGGCGAAAGTGATTCCGCTCCTGAGACAGACCGCATAGCTGCTGGCCCTCTGGCGTCGCCTACGGCCCTCCATCCATTGGTACCCGTAGTAGGCGCCCGATGCCCTCTAAGAGGCGGTAGTAGAGGTACGTGGGGACTGGCCCAAAGGCCTTGAAGGAGGCCGCCAAGTACTCCACCTGCTTCCTCGGCCCATGAACGAGCGTGGCGAGGAACCCGTAGGCGAGGTGGACGAGCTGCACCATCCGCTTCAGGCCCGTCCACTTGAGGGCGCGGACGTTCTCCAAGTCGAATCCTTGCTTCGTGAAGCGGTTGGCCTCCTCCACGCCCCATCGGTTGAGGTACGTGTCCACCACCTGGCCGGCGTCCTCGCTGGTCATCACCCTGCGCGTGGTGAGGATGACGAGGGGCTCCTTAGAGGCGCCCTGGGCGACGACCAGGGAGTACCAAGCGTCGCCGATCTCACTGGCGCTGCGGCGACCTCTGGCCGTGTAGACAGGCAGCCGTACATTCCGCAGGAACCCGACCTGGACCACCTCTCGGTTCCCTGTGAACGGGCCGCTCTTACGCTTCGGACGGTGCTTGTAGGGCAGTGGCAGCGCTTCCACCACCTTGCTGACCTTCATGTCGCCTTCGGGCGTGTAGAGGAACCTGCTCTTGTCGCCGAGCTTGAGCCGCACCGCGTAGTTCATGCCCATCGCTTCGAAGCGCTTGAAGAAGTTGTAGCCGTCGAAGCCCGAGTCGAAGACCCAGAAGGCGTCCTTGGGAACGTGGCGGTAGGCGGCAGCGACGGCGTCGAAGATGGAGGCGTTCTGGCTCGTGAAGTCCGGGTCCTCTGGCGAGAAGAGCCGGGAGAGCAGCGGCAAACGCCGCCCGCGCACGCCGACGGCCTCCACAGAGACGATGCTGTATCCGGTGCCAATGTCGCCCTCGGAGCCGTCCCACACCGTGGCCAGGTAGGGCATCTTCCGGGCTCGGGGCTTGGTGATGTCCGTTAGGTCCACGGCGATGGTGGGCCGCGGGTAGCGCTCATCCCGGAGGATGTGGGCCACCATCTGCAGGTAGTCCTGCTCCACCGCAGCGTCGTCGTACCGGGGGCTGGACAGGCCCCGGGAGAGCCGCTTCTCCGTGTGGATGAGGCGGCGCGGCTCCTCCAGCGCGCGGCCGATCTCGGAGAGCAGCACGCTGCGCCGCTCGAGCAGTCCGAAGACGGCCTCACGCAGGAAGCGCCGGTTCGGCTTGTGTAGCCGCGCGCCCACCCGCTCCACGAAGTCGTGGAAACGCTCAGGTATGGACTTCTCCCGAGGCACACCTCTCCCGGCGCTGGACACGCCGCCTGGAGGTGCCTACCTTGCCCCTCGTCCCACCATGGACAGGAGCTGGCCCCCAAGGCCCGTTCCAGCAGTGAAGGGGGGCTCGCTGTTAGCGCAGCTCGCCTCCCGGAATGAGGGCCCAGCCGTTAGCGCGGCGGGCCCTTTTTCTTGCCCTGCGTCCTCGTGGCTCGTTTCTCCTGGTTGACCTCCTTGTTCGTGCCCTGCAACTCAGCGGGACTGGTTCCCACCGAGACGGCCACCACCCAACTTCATGGGTTGAATCCAGCACGTGGCCGCGCACGCCCAACCTGCCAACTCCACGGGTTGGGCTCGGCGGAACATGGATACGGAAGTCCCTGCGTCAATGCCGGGAACTGATCAACGCGTAGTGCGTGAGCCGTGTTGATGACACTGCGCGTCCGTTCACCTTGGGCAACTGCACTCCAGAGGGCAATGCGGAGACTCTGGACGCTCCGGTGCGGGGCCGAAGCACGAGCGATGACGGGTGCCACGACGGCGCGGGTGATCATCAAAGCAGGAGCGAACTTCTCGGATCAGTTCGCGATCCACCAAGAAATCGCTACATGCAGCTACAGAACGCGAGGCTGGGCCTCAAGCACTCCGCTGCCGAACCCCGCTGCTACATGTGAGCTACATACGCAACAGGGGGCGGATGCGGCACCATGCTTGGCCATGATCATCAACTCTCTGGGCATTCTGCAGAACCAGCCCGCGTCTCACCGGCCCGTTACTCCCTCGCGTGACGGCGACGCTCCTCCACCGACCCGCAACTACATCTTTCGGGAGCCCACTCGGATCGCCCCTCCACCTTCATCCCCTTTTGCACCGCCCCGTCCCGGGGAGCCTCCTGTCCTGCTCTCATTCACGCGGCCACGTGGAGGCAGATTCGGCTGATCCGCCGCTTCAACCGATCCGGCCCAGCGAGCTTCGATGAGGGGGCTAGTGGAGCTCGCAGTCCCTAACGAGAACGTTCCCCATCAGCCCATCCACGCGGCCACGGACAGTGGCCAGCATGCCCTTGGAGAGGCCGGTGGCCTTCTGCGCGTGCTCGCTGGTGAGGAAGCACTGCACCTTGGGAATCTCGAGCGCTGGGCCTGAGCCGATGGTGACGTAGGGCAGGTTGAGGAGATCCTTCTTCACGTCCTGGACGTAGCCCGTCACCTCGACGATGTGGCCCTTGAACTTCGAGTCCGCGCGCAGCTCGTTGTCCCGGTACTCGGACAAGAGCGAGTTGAGCATCATGTACTCGACGGGGCCGGAGTTGGCCTGGCTGCGCCCGCCCTTCAGGGCCATCCCCACAACCCCGAGGAGGCACGTGCCGACCACGCACAGGCCCAGGCCTCCGAGGACGAGGAGCACCTTCTTCGAGGACATGCCGCGGGTTGCTGGCGCTCCGCACCCGGGGCAGGTGGCCGCGCCCTTCAGCATGTTGGTTCCGCACCGCCTGCACTTCACCAGCGCCATGCGCGCCCTCCTCCTGCACGTCTTATAGGACACGTCTCTAGCGACGTGGGCACCGGTTGTAGGCGTTTCTACGGTCAGCCGCAAGATGCCGCGGCCCAAGGCCGAGAGAAGACGCCGGCCCGAGCGGGCTGAGCAGTACACGAGCGCTGCCTACCGAGAGCTCCAGGCCCGGTTGGCGGAGGCCGTGCGGCGCCTGCGCAGCGAGAAGGGGTGGACTCAGGAAGAGGCCGCCCACCGCTGCGGCATGACGACGCGCCTGCTCCAGCGCGTGGAGGGCTCCGAGGTGAACCTCACCCTCACCACCCTGGTCCGGCTCTGCGAGGGCCTCGAGGTGGATGCGGCCCAGCTCCTCAAGCCCCTCAACAAGGGGCGGTAGGGCGAAGGGCCCTTCCTTCCGGAGTGGGACCCCTCCCAAGCAAGGGCACGAAAGCGGGTAACAGCCCGAATTTGCTTTGGAATCTCACTATTGAGAATGATTCTTATGAGTCGAATAAGAAGCAATGGACATGAGTGGACGTGGCCTGCGGAGCACCGCCCCTTCTCCGTCCTCGGAGGCGCAATGGAGCGCCCCAAGGAGCACTTCATGTCTTCAAAACGAGGAGAGCGGTTCAACAGGGCGATGGAGCGGTTCAAGAGCGGCATCGCCAAGGTCGATACCACCATGGCTGCGTTGGCCTTCGCCACAGCGGGTCGTCTCCGCGGCGGGCTGGCTCGTGACTGGTACGCCAATTTCGAGGGCTACCTCATGCACGGCCACGCCAAGCCTGACCACTGGACGGGTGCATCCCTGTGGGAGCTACAGTTCTACGCCGAGTTCGATAAACGCAGGCAGATGAAGGAAGGTAAGGCGCCGCAGTAGCGGACTGGAGTCAGCCCAGCAGAAGCCGTGAGCTCGCGGTCGCAGGTCAGGGCTGCGAGCTCGCCAGCAGGGGGCGGTGAGCCGCTCCCGCGCAACACCCTGCACAGGGAAAATCCTCTGGGCAGCGGAGGCTGAGGACTGGAGGAGGCGGCCAAGTACAGCCCTCGTCTGGTTACCTCCCAAGCGCCAAAACCGCAGTTCCTTGGCTGCCATGGCTGGCCCGTTTCAGCTCGTCGTCGGTCCGCCAGAACGCTCCCAAAAAATGGGTAAGGTCGAAGTCGGCCCGAGTTCATGATGCGCTGCGTCGGTTTCTCGACAAGCCCGGTCTTCTTGAGTCTCGCCTTTTCAGGAGTTGGGGCCGTAGAGTGCGCCCGCTCCGTCGCCTGGGTCGCGTCCAGGCAGGAGTCTGTCTCTCGCAAACCCCCGAGCCGGAGGCGCTCAATCAATATGAAGACGCTGCTCAGCGCAGTCCTTGTCGCTGTCACGGTCCTGGTGGCACCGGAAGCATCCGCCACCAACTACACGCTGTGGATTCACGGTCGCAATGGAGGCTCCACCCAGGCTGGCAACTACGCCGACTTCAGCTACTGGGGCCCCAGCTCCACCGCCGCGGGCGTGAACAAGAAGGCCGTCAACTGGAACGGCACGCAGAAGATCGGCACCGAGAACGGCCGCATCCGCGACGCCCTGGACTGCTTCTGCACTGGAACCAACTGGTGCTACATCGCCGCGCACAGCGCCGGTGACTTGCAGATCGGCTACGCGCTGTCGCTCTATGGCGGCACCGCTCGCTACAAGAAGAACGCCACCCCCAACTCCAGCGGCGTGTGCGGCAACACGGACGGCACCACGCAGACGGGCTGGAACATCAAGTGGATCGACGTGGCCTCCGGCGCGGGCGGCGGCAGCGAGCTCGCGGACGATGGTGACTGGGCCACCAGCGAGCCCCTGGTGAGCGATCTGGTCACCACCACGGCGCGCGCCATGTACAACCACAACACCACGCGCTCGCTGTGGTTCTACCACTTCGCTGGCGCCAAGGGCACGGCGTACTCCGGCATCCTCCCGGGCCAGGACGACGAGGCGGTGGCCTACCACTCCTCCGGCGGCGTCTCGGGCAGCTCCGGCGGCTCGTATTGCAACCCGAATGACTGGTTCTGCGGCGGCACGCTCAACACCGGCACTGCCGCGTGCAGCGATGGCCGCGCCAAGTGGAGCTTCCACACGACTCAGCTGCGCGATGACGGCGAGGCCTACAACCACTACGCCAACGGTAGCTGGGCCGGTATTGTCGGCCCCGTGCGCGTGGACGTCACGACGTACGCCCTCTGATTCACTCCCATGGCTGTGAACCCCCCCGCTCCTCGTTCCTCCTCCCGGTCTCGCCGAGCGCTCTGGCTGCTGGTGCTGGTGCCACTCGTGCTCGGAGGGGTGTGGTGGAGCTGGGGGGCGGGTGAGCCCCAGGTGGACGAGGCGGCAGGAGCCTCGTCCGCTCCGGCCCCCTCGCAATCCCCGGGTGCGGCAGGAGCGCGAGGGACGGTGGCCTCCGCCTCGTCCGCGCCCGGCAAGGGGCCTGCGCCAGTGGCCCCGCCGCCCCGCCCTCGCGAGGAAGAGGAGCGCGAGGCGCGGCGTGCGGTCCTGGAGAAGCGGCTCGAGCGGGCGAAGTTCTCGCTCGACACGTACATCGCGGGCACGCGCTATCCGCCCGAGTCCCGTCCCATCCGCGAGCACCCGGATCAGGAGCAGCTCGCCACGCCCGAGCGCACGCGGCCGCTGAAGAAGGACAGCTCGGATGTGCAGCTGCGGCTGAAGCAGGACAAGGTGTTCGTCGCCGGGGACGAGGTGGTGCACTTCTTCGTGGGCTGCGAGAACATCTCCCACGAGCCGTTGCCGTGCCAGGTGACGAGCGCCACGGCGCACGAGGCTGAGCACATGCTCGGAGGCCAGGCGCCTCTGGCGCCGGTGGCGCTGGCCTTCGTGGATGACGGCACGCAGGGCGATGCGGTGGCGCGGGATGGCACGATGACGGCGAGCTTCCAGCCCTCCAAGCAGGGCTTCCCGCTGTTCGCCGGCACGTTGCGAGTCTCGGTGCAGGTGCGCTCGGGCAGCTCCGAGGGCAGCTCCTTCTTCGACATCCTCTACACACCGTCGCCACCGGCCCGCTTCACCGGCAAGGTGCGCGAGGCGGTGGTGCATGGCTCGTTGCATCTGTACCTGGGGCTCCAGGTGCGCAAGGCGGGGCGCTACGTGGTGGCGGGGCGTGTGGACGATGAGGCGGGAGTTCCCTTCGCCTACGTCTCGTTCAACGAGGAGCTCCCCGAGGGCGTGCAGGAGGTGGAGTTCATCGTGTTCGGCAAGCTCATCCTCGACGAGGCGCCCACCTTCCCGCTGAAGCTGCGGGACGTGGAGGGCTTCCTGCTCAAGGAGGGTGGGGATCCGGATCGCGAGTTGCTGGTCACGCTCCAGGGTTACGTGCACACCACGCGCGAGTACCCTACCAACGTCTTCTCCTCGGAGGAGTGGCAGAGCGAGGAGCGCTCCCGCTACATCAACCGCTTCACCGAGGATGTGAAGGAGATCCAGCAGCAGCTGGACGGCCTCGCGGGCAATGGGAAGCCGGTCGCTCCCTGAGGCGCCCTGGCGCTCGCGGGCTGACTACGCCCCGTCTCCGTCGAGCTCCGTCGCCTCGTAGATGCCCGGGGGCGTGAGTCCGCGCAGCATCGCGGCAGTGAGCGGAGGATCGGCCGGATCCGTTCCCCCCACGAACAAGCCCATGCCGAACTCCCGCGCTTGAGTCAGCGCCTCCTCCGGCGAGATGACCCCTGAGCAGACATCGCCGTAGATGTTCTCATTGGCCAGCACGGCCACGGCCCACGCCGCGCTGGAGGCGTAGAGCGCTGATACCGCCGCCGGAGGCGTCTCCGAGGGCAGGGCGTAACCGAAGATCGTCTGGGCTTGGGCCTGGAGCGCTGGCGCGACCTCCTCCCACGCGAAGGCCCCCACGGCGCCTCCCACGAGCAGCAGGCTGAGCACCTGCGCGCGGGCGAGCGCTTCCATGTTCTGGAGGAGCTCCACGCGCTCCGGGTTGCTCAGCAGCGTGCCCCAGCCCGCACCCAGCCCCTCCACCTCGGCTCGCATGAGGAGCGGCAGGAACTCTCCCAGCAGGGTGGCCGCCTCATCCCCGAGCGCCGCGAGCCGGAGCGCGTAGAGCTGCGTGAGCGCGGCGACCACCTCGCCGATCGCCTGGGGCGCCAGGCCCAGTCCGGGGATGCCGAGCACCTCGCCCGACAGTGCGCCCAGCGGCAGCTTTCCTCCGGCGCAGAGGGCTCCCACCGCCTGCGAGACTTTGTGGAGGATCAGCCTCGCCGCGTTCGTCCCGACGGGGCCTCCCAGGGCCATGCCCAACTGGAGCACGCTCGTGGAGATCAGCTCCCGAGCCACGCCCTCCACCGCGCTGACGGGGCTCGAGGGCTGCGCGTGCCGGGCCAGGGCATCCTCCGTGAAGGGCGCTAGGTTCTGGAAGAAGGCCTGGTGCTGAAGTGCTCCGAGCACCAGGAGCTGCGCCACCAGCTGAGGCTCCGTCTCGGCCTTCACTCGCTCGGCGAGCGCGCGGAGGCCGTTCGCCGCCATGGTGGCCAGGGCTTGCCGCTGGGCCTTCACGGGCGACTCATCCAGCACGCTCCCGAAGGTCTCGTCCGCGAGCGAGCCCAGGATCAGCGCGGCTTGATCCGGCCGCAGCGCGTGAGGCACGAGCGTGGAGAGGGCCTGCGCATCGACAGGTTGTGGGAGCGCGGCCAGCTCCGGGAAGCGGGGCCCCAGCGCCGCGGGGAAGCGCGCGACGGGAGCCACCTGCTCCGGAGCGAACGCCTGGAGTGCCCGAAGAGCCTCGTGGGCCGCCACGCCGATGAGGTTTCCCGAGGCGAGCGAGAGCAGCTCCACGGGCAGATCGGCACGCAGCAGGAAGAAAGAGAGGTGGGCCAGGCGCTGCTCGGGCGTGAGCCGCGGATCCACGAGGAGCTGCTCGCCGAGCGGATCCGCGAGCAGTTGCTCCCACTGCGCCGCGTCCTGCTCCCGAGCCTCTCCCTCGAAGGGAATGCGCAGGGCCGCGAGGCAGGCCGCCAGCCCTGAGCGGAACTCCTGGCTCTGGAGTGCCCGGGTATCGGCCTGGAGGAAGGCCTGGGTGACGAGGATGTCCGTGGAGGGCTCGCGCGGAAGGGCTGCCACCGAGCGCAGCAGCAGGCCCATCACCACGGGCCCGGAGGGAGTCGAGCTGGTCGAAGCGTTGTCCATCAGGCCTGCATGACGGACCGGACGAAGTCCGCGAGGTGCGCCTCTCCGACGCGCTGGAGGAGGGCCGAGGTGGCCTGGGTGCTGGCGGAGGCGGCCAGCGCCGAGCCTTGCGAGTAGGCGGAGGCCTGGGGCAACTCGGGCGTCTGGCTCCGCTCGTAGAGCGCGGTGGCCACCCGCGCCTGCAGCTCGGGCGTGCCGCGCCGAGCCACCAGCCCCGCCACATCCAAGGGGCTGCGTCCCTCGGCCAGCTCGCCCGTGGGGCTGAGCTGCGCATTCAGCTCCTCCGGCGAGAGCGGCACGGAGTCCTCGGTGGCCGCGAGCAGCTGCGCCACCGGCTCGCTGCTGCCGGGGAGATCGTCCAGCGACGGCATGAAGCCGTTGGAGGCCGAGGTGTCCGGCTCGGGCTCCGAGGCCACGGGCAGATCCTCCAGCGAGGGCATGAAGGCATCCGCCGACGCGCCCGCCGTGCTCGAAGGAGTGAAGGCGTCCTCCGGCGAAGGCGCGGAGCCCGCCTGGGCCAGCTCCGTGAGCACCTCGTCCCGCGCGGAGCCCTCGGGCATGGCCATCACCAACTCGAGATCATCGCGAGACAGCGACACCGCGCGAGACAGGTCCGGGTGGGCGCTCTCCCACTCCTGGAGGTTCGAGAAGCGCTTCTCCTGATCCGCCGGATCCGTGACGCTGCCGTCCGGATGCTGGATCACCGAGCGGCCGCCCTCGGAGCCCTGAGCCGTGTAGAGCAGGACCGAGTCGTCCTCCCGGGCCAGCTCGAAGGACTTCTCCAGATCCGTGGTGGCGGTGAGGCTCGGGCGGGTGCGGCTGTCCTGGGACTGCTGGGTTTGCGCCGGGGAGGACTGAGCGCGCGAGCGAGCCGCCTCCCAGTAGCGGTGGGGCGGCGGCGGCACGTTCGTCCCGAGCAGGTGCTGGTAGCGCGGGAAGCGGGCCTGGAAGTCGCTCTTGCCGGTATAGGCGCCCAGCGGATCCTGCCCCCTGCGAGGGCGTCCCGCCAGACTTGGGGCGTGCGCGTCGAGCAGCGAGTGCTCGGCCTCCTCGGCGGACTGGAAGTCGCTGTGATCCGAGAACCCCCGCCGCACGGGCTCCACCGGAGCGGTGGGCTTGTGGCGGATGGGCGCGGTGATCTCCAGGCGAGTCCACGACACCGCGGAGGAGGAGATGCCTGAGAGCAGACGGCGGATGGAGGTCATGGGTTCTCCTCGCGCGGACGGAAAGCGGGCTGCATCTTATTGTCCTGCGGAACCCCCTGAAGTTGCTACCCCCACGCACTGGGGCGGGTGGGGCAGCGGAGGCTGGGGGATCCGAGCAGCATGGGGTATAGAGTCTCCAGGCCCGCCGTGGGCGGCGAGTCTGCTCTGGGGTGCATGGACCCCAGCCGTTGGTGTCGTTTCGCATGCTTGGAGGTGGTCCCCCGCTTGCTGTCCCAGGGGGAAACAGGAGGACGGTATGCGAATCGAGAGCGCGGGACAGACACACGTTGGCAGGAGAGCCCACAACGAGGATGCCTACTGCGTGCGGCCGGAGCTGGGGCTGTTCGTCGTGGCGGACGGGCTCGGAGGCCAGGCGGGCGGCGAGGTGGCCAGCCGCTGCGTGGTGGATGCCTTCGAGGAGTTCGGCGAGCGCCTGGTGATGGATCCGGAGGCCACCTGGCCCGACAAGCTCAACCCTCAGCTCTCTCGCGAGGAGAACCTGCTGGCGGCCTGCACGAGCATGGCGCAGCGCACGGTGCTCTCGCGCCGCATGGGCTACCTGCGGGACATGGGCTCCACGGTGGTCGCGCTCGCGCTGGGCGAGAAGGAGGGCGCGGTAGCCCACGTGGGAGACAGCCGGCTCTACCGGCTGCGCGGCGGAGAGCTCGAGGCGCTCACGAGGGATCACTCGGTGACGGAGGAACTGCGCGCCGCGGGGCTCGCACCGCCACCGCGCGGCCAGAGCGCCTTCGGCCACATCATCACCCGCG
Organism: Hyalangium sp.; assembly: GCF_045802625.1. NCBI lineage: Bacteria > Pseudomonadati > Myxococcota > Myxococcia > Myxococcales > Archangiaceae > Hyalangium > Hyalangium sp. Next base: position 17,387 of record NZ_JBJMQP010000150.1, read on the forward strand.
CCCTGGGCACGGAGCGGTCGGAGCCCACGGTGACGCGGCTGGAGCTGCGCCCGGGGGATGTGTTCCTGCTCTGCTCGGACGGCCTCTACGAGCCGCTGGGCCCCGAGCTGATCGCCGAGGGGCTGGCCAAGCCCAGCCTCAAGGAGGCCTGTGACTTCCTGGTCACCGGCGCCTTCGACGCGGGTGGCCGCGACAACATCACCGCCGTGGTGGTGCGCGTGGCCGCCGCCTGGTCGCCGGCGCAGGGGCTGATCTAGAACTCCCAGCCGAAGATGAAGGTGGGCTCGAGGATGGCCTTCGCCTCGAAGGATTCGTCGGGCCCACCGCGCTCCCACTCGGGGCCGAACAGGGCCACCAGATCAATGTGCGCCGCCTTCACCGGGCGCCACTGGAGGCTGGGGCCCACCAGCACCTCGTAGCCGTTGAAGTCGAAGCGGCTGCCGGCCACGTCCGCCAGCTCCACGTTCAGCTCCGCGCCCAGGGAGAAGCGCTGATCCTGGAGCGTGTAGCTGAGGCCGCCGGTGAGGGCGTACTCGGCGTCCCGCTCGCCGCCCAGCACGCGCTCGTAGACGAGGTTGGTGCCCCAGTGCACGCGGGGGGCCAGCTCGCCGCCCAGCAGCAGCTTCACCTCGGCCTTGTGCGGACCCTCGTGGGTGCGCGTCCACTCCAGGTAGACGGTGGGGTTGCCGGGCAGCTGGCCCCAGTCCGCGAAGGCGTAGCGCAGCTCGAACTTCTCCGCGCTCAGGCCCCACTCCTGGAAGGACTGCTGCAGCGTCTCCAGGTACAAGTCCAGCTGGAGCCGGTGGCCCAGGCCGAATTCGAACTCGAACAGCGAGCGGAAGCGCGTGTCGTCCGCCGAGTCCAGCGGCGTCTTCGTCTCCAGCCACCACTCGAACTGGGCAGTGCCCTCGGGGACGACATAGAGGCGGGTGGTGGGGAAGCGGCGCGTGGCTGTCCAACGCGGTTGCGCGTAGGTGCCAATCGGATCCTCCTCGCGCAGCGCGCGGGGCGCCGTCACCTTCGTCTCGTGGACGGCGGGAGCAGCGTAGGAGGGCAAGTGCTCGTCCTCGGCGGCGGCGGCCTGGGACTGAGCGTCTTGCTGCTGCTGCTCCTGGCTGCGCTCCTGGGCGGCGGAGGCGGGCTGGGGGAGGGGATCCGAGGCCCACGCGGCGGGGGCCGCCAGCGAAGTCAGGGCCAGGAAGATGGACAGGGCAGGAGGATGGAGCGAGCGCATGAGGACGCATCCTCGACAGGCGCGCCCCAAGGTCAAGAGGTCACTCTGGTGGGCTGAGTTCTCTCAGCGCATGAGGGGCGGCCTTAGGAGACGCCGAGCTTGGACTTGATGCGCTCGATCATGTCCTTCTCGCTGTCGGCAAACTTCCCGTCGGAGACGGCGAGGGCGCGTACGGCCACCATCACGTCATCGGGGCGGGTGCGCAGCACCTCGATGTCGGGCTCGGGCAGGGGGCCGCCGGCCTTGAGCTTCTCCAGGAGCGACTGGAGTTCCTTCTCGGGCACGTTCCAACTGCGGCCCAGGCCGAAGACCACGAGCTGCTCGGAGTGGGCGAGCTGGCGGTCACTCCAGGCGACCTGGAGCAGCAGCTTGATGACCTCAGTGTTGAAGCGGTCTTCGGTGGAGATCGTCATCCGTTGGCCTCAGTGGGCAAGAGCAGCGGGACTGTATATCGAGCGAGGGCGGGAGGGAGTACCCCCGCGCTCCGGAGGTGGGCTGGGGAGCCCGGGGTGTTCACCACTGGTGGCTACAGCTTCTGGGGCTCCGGCGCGGAGGGCGGGGCCTGGGGCTTGTCCTGCACAGCGGGCAGGGGCTCGGTCTTCCCTGGCGCGGTGGGCCCGGCTAGGGGCTGGGTCTTCACCTGCACGGCGGGCTGAACGGCGGCCTTGGCCTGCTCCAGGGACTGCGCGTCGGCCTTCACCTGCACCGTGGATGACGGAGCAGGCGGGGGCTGCACGGCGGATGGAACCTCCGCCTTCGCCTGGACCGTGGCTGAAGCCTCGACCGTCGCCTGGACCGCGGCCGGAGCCTCGGCCTTCGCCTGCGTCTCGGGCTGCACGTCCACCTTCGCCTGGACGGCGGGCTTCGCCTCGGGCTGGGCGTCGACCTTGGCGAGGGCGGGCAGATGCCGCGCCGGCACCACCACGGGCGGAGGAACGGGGCACCGGGTGCAGGGCCCGCGCAGCGGCACCGAGAGCACCTCGCCGATGTGCAGCAGGTTGCCGCGGATCCGGTTCACGTTGCGGATGGTGTTGACCGACGAGTTGTAGCGGAGCGCGATGGCGCCCAGCGTGTCACCCGAGCGGACCCGGTGCATGGCGATGTTGTGCTCGGGCTGCATCGCCAGCAGCGGGGCCAGCCGCCGCCCCAGCTCCTGGGCGCGGGGGTTGAAGAAGCGCACGTGGAAGTGATCGCGGTGGCCGCGCGCGTGCATGATCAGCGAGTTCTGGCCCGCGTGGAACAGCGAGTCGAGCCACGCCTTGTCCTCGCCATTCTTGAGCGCGTAGTCGTAGAGCACCTTCTGGACGCGGCGGTCGACGAGGATGAGCTGCACGTCAGTGAGGGTGACGAGCGCCTTCACGAGCGCCCAGTTCATGGTGAGATCGATGTACTTCTCCCGGGCGCGGGCCGACACCATGTTGCCGCCGGGGTAGTAGAAGCCCAGGTCCACGTCCCGGCCGTTCTGGTGGCTCTTGTGGGGCCGGATGTAGCCGCCGTCCTTGGTGCTGATCTGGTTGACGCGCAGCAGGGGGGCGTTGGGGTAGCGCGTGCGCAGCTCGTGGATGACTTGGGTGAGGTAGTTGACCGTCTCCGTGGTGGTCCAGGCCTTCTCGGGAGAGACGACGGTCCAGTCGTGGCCATCGGGGAAGCGCACGCTGTTCACCATGCGGCCGCTGTGCACGAAGCCCACGGACACCGAGCCCAGCGAGGCCGGGTCCTCCTTCCACCGCCGCTTCAGCTCCTCGTCGGAGAGGTCCGTGGTGTACTGCACCTCGGGAGTGCCGGGGGGGACCACGGCGGACTCGGTCTCGTCGCCCTCGGCCGAGTCGAACCCGTCCACCGCGGAGCCGCTGTCGTCATCGGCCTCGCCGTCGGAGCTCTCGGCCTCTTCGCTCGGGCCGGCCTGCTCCGTGGAGGGCGCCGCGGCGGCCACGGCCGGAGCGGAGGCCGGAGCGGCGGGGCTCCCCGGGGCGGGCGCGGAGACGGCGGCAGGAGCCGTCGCGGGCTGCGCGGGTGCAGGCCCCGTCGCGTCGGCATGCTCGGAGCGCGCCGGCGAAGGAGTGTTGGGAACGACGTGCGCGGCACAGCCGGCGCACACCAGGATCAGGGGGAGAAAGGACAGGAAACGCACGCGGGCCGAAGGATTACCCGAAATCGCCCAAACCTGAAGCACAGGTACTGGAGAGTGGCTCCCTGGGCAGGCGAGCAAGGCGCGCGTCCGGGGGGCTTGGCTCAGCCCCTTGTGTTCCGCGAGGGCTGGCCTCCGGTGCTCGCGTGTGCCCCAATGTGCTCGTGTCCGAGCTCTCACCGCCTCCTGTCGCTCCCGCAGAGTCACCTCCGGCGCCCGAGCCGGCAGGGCCCGAGACCGGGGCCCGCCAGTCCTTCATCTGGGCGCTGGTCGCCGGCTTCGTCCCCGTCTGCGGGCTGCCCGTGGTCTGGGGGTTGGTGGCGATCGGGCGGCGGAAGAACCCGAGCCCCACCTACCGGCGCTGGTTTCAGAGGCTGGTGGCGCTGGCGATCCTGGACACGCTGGTGGCCGGGGTCTGCCTGCACATGGCGGTGGTGGGCCGGCACGATCCCGAGTCGGCGCGGCTGTCCCTGGGGCCGCCGAAGGTGCTGGGCGTGCTCACGGACTCGAAGTACCCGGGGCCGGGGGTGAAGCTCTCCGAGGTGAAAGAGCGGGGCCCAGCGAAGGGCGCGGGGCTGCAGGTGGGCGACGTGGTGCATCAAGTGGACGGGCAGCCCATCGACAGCTCCGAGGCGCTGCGCAAAGCGGTCCAGGCCGCGAAGCCGGGCGTCGCGCTCCAAGTGGAGGTGGAGCACGAAGGGGCGCGGCGGGAGGTGAGGCTGCTGCCGGTGGAGGCCTCGGCGCTGGATCCAGCTCCGCGAGGGTTGTTCGAGCCCGTGAATCCCGAGGAGCCCGTGATGCCTCGGGAGCTGCGGAACTGGATTGGCATGTGGCTGGTGATGGGGGCGCTGCTCGCGCTCTGGGGGGTGGGGCGGCGGCGAGGCGCGGACTGGCGCCCGCTCGGGGTGATGGCGGTGCTGGTGGCGGCGGGGCTTGGATCCCTGGTGACGATGAAGGGGCTCTCAGCGCTGCTGGGAGGGCCGTCGCGAGGCGCGGCGCTGGTCTCGGTGTGGGTGCAGGCGCTGGTGATCGTCCTCGTGTCGTGGCTGATCGTCAGGCGCACGGCTCCCGGGACTGAAGCGCCGGCGGGACAAGGCTGGTTCCGGACGTATCTGGTGAGCCTGGGGCTGTTCATCACCCTGGGGATGCGGGTGCTGATGCTGCTGGTGTGGTTCTCCCAGGTGGCGGGGGTGCTGCCGAACCAGAATCAGCACCCGATGATGGAGATGGCGCGGGAGGGACCGCTGGGAGCGCTGGGCTGGGTGTTGTTCATCATCCCGGCGGCGCTGCTGGCGCCGGTGGGCGAGGAGCTCTTGTTCCGCGGAGTCCTCTTGCCCTGGCTGACGGGGTGGATGGGGCGCGTGGCGGCGCTGGTGCTCAGCGCGGGGCTCTTTGCTTCGCTCCACCTCTTCTACGGGGTGTTCACCGGGTGGATCTTCTTCCTGGGGCTGATGCTGGGCTGGGCGCGGCTGACGAGCGGGCAACTGCGTCCGTCGATGCTCCTGCACGCCACCGTCAACAGCTTCGCGCTGGTGATGTTCGCGCGGAGCCTCGGAGGCTGACCGCGCGGGTTCAGCGCTCCGGGTCTCCCGAGTCGTCCGAGGAGGGCAGCAGCCCGTGGCGCTTCGCGAGCGTCCGGAAGTGCTTGCGGTCCACGCCGGCCTGCCTCGCCGCCTCGGAGAGGTTGCCGTGGGCGCGAGCCAGCACGTCGCGGAGGTAGTGGCGCTCGAAGTGGTCGATGACGGACTGCTTGGCCTCGGCGAAGGGCAGGTCCGTGCGCAGCGGCAGCTCCGGCCCCGAGCCCACCGGCTGGAGGGAAGGGCGCAGCTCCTCGAAGGCGCGGGCGGCGGGGGCCAGCGCGAGCGCTCGCTCCAGCACGTTGCGCAGCTCGCGGACGTTGCCGGGCCACGCGTGTCCCGAGAGCAGCTCCAGCGCGGGCCCACGCACCGGGCCGGGCTCGAGTCCCCGGCGCCGGAGGATCTCCGAGATGAGCAGCGAGAGGTCCTCCCGGCGCTGGCGCAGCGGGGGCAGGACGAGCGGCACCACCGCCAGCCGGTAGTACAGGTCCGAGCGGAACGTGCCCTCGGCCACCGCGAGCGAGAGGTCCTCGCGAGAGGCCGCCACCACGCGCACGTCCACGCGCTGCTCGGCGTCTCCACCCACCGGCCGCACCTTGCGCTCCTCGAGCACGCGCAGCAGCCGCGCCTGCACGGGCGGCGGGATGCCAGCCAGCTCGTCCAGGAAGAGTGTGCCGCCGTGGGCTCGGGCGAAGGCGCCCGAGCGCGCCGCGAGCGCTCCGGTGAAAGCGCCCTTCACGTGGCCGAACAGCTCGCTCTCCACGAGTCCCTCGGGCAGCGCGCCGCAGTCCACGGCGACGAAGGGGCCTTTGCGCCGCGCGCTCGCCTCGTGGATGGAGCGCGCCGCCAGCTCCTTGCCCGTCCCTGTCTCTCCCTGGAGCAGCACCGTCGCGTCCGAGGGCGCCACGCGCTCCAGCACGGCGAACAGCTCGCGCATGGCGAGGCTCTCGCCCACCAGCTCCCCGAAACGCCGGGCCTGGCTGGGAGCCACCTCCCAGGGCTGGCTCTCCGGCTGGATGCGCAGGAAGCTCCGGCCCAGCTTGAACGTCGCGCCTGGAGGGGCACGCACCTCGCGGAGCTTCGAGCCTTCGTAGAGCGTGCCGTTGCGGCTCTCCAAGTCCCTCACCACGAAGCCCGTGCCGTCGGCGCGCACCTCCAGGTGCTCTCCCGAGACGCGCGGGTCCGTCAGGCGCAGGGCACAGCCCTCGCGAGTCCCCACGCGCACCGGCTCCGAGCCGAGCGCCACCGCGCGCCCCGCATCCGGGCCCTCGACGACGAGGAGCTGGCATCGCCGCGGTGGGACTTCACCGGGCGTGTCATGGGAGGTAGTGAGGACGGTCTCGCTCACGGGCAAGGCGCTATCCTAGGGCGGGTGAGGGAGTTACCGCGACAGTTGGGGCCTTATCGACTCGTGCGCCGCCTGGGTGCGGGAGGCATGGCGGAGGTGTTCCTGGCGCTCGCCTTCGGGGCCAGCGGCTTCGAGAAGCGCGTGGTCATCAAGGTGCTGCGCGAGGAGCACGTGGGCGATGCCGTCTACGAGCGCATGTTCATCGAGGAGGGGCGGTTGGGGGCGCGGTTGAGCCACCGCAACCTGGTGGGCGTGCACGATCTGGGCTGCGCCGAGGGCACGTACTACGTCCGGCTGGACTACGTGGACGGAGCGGATCTCGCGACGCTGCTCACCCGGGGGTTGCCGGGCACGGCGCTGGCGCTTCACCTCGCGGATGAGCTGGCGCTCGCGCTGGGCGCGGTGCACGGGCTCACCGATGACGAGGGCCGGCCGCTGGGAGTGGTCCACCGGGATGTCACTCCGGCCAATGTCCTCGTCTCGCGGCTGGGGGAGGTGAAGCTCGCGGACTTCGGCATCGCCAAGGCCACGCTGCTGCGGGAGATCACCCGAGGCGGGGTGCGCAAGGGGACGTACGCGTACATGTCTCCCGAGCAGGTGCGGGGTGGGGCGTTGAGCCCCGCGAGTGACTTCTTCTCCCTGGGAACCACGCTCCACGAGCTGCTCACCGGGCGCAGGCCCTTCGACGGGGAGACGCCGCTGGAGACCATGGACCGGGTGAGGGAGGCGCAGCTTGGATCGCTGGAGGGCATCGAGCCGGACTTGAGGCCCCTGCTGCGAGCGTGCCTGGCGCGCAAGCCCGAGGAGCGGGTGAGCTCGGCGGAGGCGTTCCGAGCCCTGCTGTCACCGCTGCGGCGCGCGAGGCCGGAGGCGGGCCCCGCGGAGTTGGCGCGGTGGGTGAGCGGTGCTCAGACTCCGGCACCGGAGGCTCGGCGGACCGTGGAGACAGTGCTGGAGGATGGAGACACGGGCCAGGACTGACGGCGCCTACCGCTTGAAGCGCGGATCGCTTAGGCTGACCTCTACTGGCATGGACTTGATGAACTACCGCATGAGGTCCCTCTTCTTGGCTGCGTTCATGTTCACTTGGGCGTGCTCAGGTCCCCGGCTTTTCTATGTGACTGCCCCTGTCGCGCCTCAGTCCGCCCCCTTGATGCCAGACGCGGGACCTGCGACTCCCCCTCCAACCATTGATGCGGGAACGGGTGCAGCCCCAACCAGCACCCCAGGGCGGGACGCTGGGGTTGTTGCGCGCAAGCCTGTCATCGTAGATGGCGTTCGCTGGCCGGATGAGGTGCGGACGCTGGCCACGTTGGACGGATCTGCCGTCATCGCTGCCAATGCCGCCATGCAACACCTGCTGGCACGCATCGCGAAGGAAGAAAAGGAATATGCGGGATCCTGCGCATACTCGCCCAAAGCCATGGATGTGATTGTCGGCGAGTGAGGGGGGATGTATATCGTGCGCATCAATCGGCGCGTGGATAGGTGTGGGAGCGTGGATGCCAGTTTCAACGCCGCTATTGATTGGTTGGAGTTGTATGCTGTTTCGCCAGATGGGCGAATCCTCGCACGGTATCCGTACAATCTGTAGGCTCCGGCAATGGTCTTACTGCGCAGAGATCTCCTGCGGCGCCGCTCGGCCAGTTTGCTCCTGATCGAGAGCGCATCGCGTCGCTTCGCCGCTTGTCGCCAAGGCTCCTCCGGGATAGGCTCAGAAGTCCTTTCAGCCAAATGAGCATCTTCGTTCGACGATCCATCTTGCCTTTACTCAGCATGCTCCTGGCATGCGCGAGCCCGCGACGCTATTTCCTCTACAGCGACCTGCCGAAGCTAGAAGGCCGCCGCAAGCTGGCGATAGCCCCTGGTCCATGGGAAAACAAAGATGTGCCTGTGGTTCTGTCGGACCTGCCGAGCGTACCCGATGACTTGGTGCTCTCTCTCCTCAGAGCATTGATGACGCTGCCGGGTGCGGCGGACGCGTGCGACCCGAATACAGGACACCCACGGGCTGATGCAGCTGAGTACTGCGTCGTTGTCTACAGAACACCTGAAGATTGGCGCGTCTCGTGGCCCGTTAGAAGCTTCGCTGGAGAGCGCGGCCTCTGCGATCCGCCTTATGGTGGAGTGGACGATGCTGACTTCGGAAGAGAAGTGTTCATCTTTGGCTTCGCTCACAATCACCCTTGTGGAACCAGCCCCAGCAGCCAGGATCTGACAGTCTTTCCGGCAATGAAAGAGCGCGATGGGAGCTGGACAATGGTCGGGTATGCCGTAACCCCGGCTGGCAAGCCTGCTCGTGACGCCCAAGGACAACCCATCCCTGCGTGGGCTTGGCTCACAACGGGCAACAGTGAAGAACCCGTCTTCTATAAATGGAACATCAAGGGGAGCGTCTTCACCTGGCGCGAGCACGCGAAGCATTGGGAGTTCCTGGCAACCTGTGAACCCCAAGAACCCGGCGCTATCAGCACCGGCATACCACCACCGAAATGCTCTCCTGGACTCCGCCTGTAAGGCAGCAACCTTCTTGGATCAATCCATGCTGAAACCTTACTCCTTTCTCTTACTCATCTCTCTTATGGTGGATGGTGGTACACCTCAGCCAGGCTCTGGGAGTTCAGCACCTGATGCGGGTTCCACTGTTCCGCTGCCAAAGCCCACACCCACTGGGGATGCTGGCCCCGGAATTCCCCCAGTTGGCACTGCGGGCCCCATTCGCTGGCCTAAGGATCTGCGCCCACTGGCGACGTTGGACGGACCCGCCATCCTCGCAGCCCATGCCGCGTTGCAGCGGGTGCTCTCACGCTTTCCCAGAGAGGCAGCAGGGGAGTGCGAATACTCAGCCAAGTCCATGGATGTCGCCGTTGGCCAGGAGGGGGGGGTGTATTTTGTCCGTATAGATAGGCGCGCGGACAGATGCGGGTGGCCTCGTGGTGCTCAGCTCGAGTTCGATTGGTTCGAACTCTATGCTGTATCCGCAGAGGGACAGGTCCTCGCTCGATATCCCTATATGCCGTAGCGGGTGTTGAGCCAAGGCTACGACCACAGCTTCTCTACCTATTTGAACCTGTCTGCCTTTTCAGTGAGGAGGGCCGGTTACTCCGTCGCGGTGGTGATGGCTCTCGCCGCCGCGCGGATGGCCGGGCGTGGGTGCTCACGCAGCGTCCGCAGACGGCTGGCCGCGTCCTCTCGCCAGTGCAGGCGCTCGCCCGCGGTCCGCACCAGCTCCACCGAGAGGAGTGGAGTCCCTTCCGCCACGCGATCCGAGATCTCCAGCAGCGTCTCCGGTTGCCACTCGGCATTCGACTGAGCCACGGCCGAGCCCACCGCCTGGGCCAGGGCCGGAGCGAAGAGGGGCTCCTCGCGCAACTCGTGGGCGAGCTCCTGGAGCGCCTTGGCCACGCTCTCCGCGCTCTTCCACTCCAGGGTGCTCAGCCGGAGCGCCACGCTCTCGGGCCAGAGCGAAGCATCCGTGGCGATGACCCCCGCGACCTCCTGCAGCCGGGCTCGCAGCCTCAGGCGCACCGGCAGCGGCAGGTTCAGCAGCGTCGCGCACAGCCCGCGCAGGCGCTGGCGGGCCGGCAGATCCCGCTCCGCCTTGGCGTTCTGGGCCTCCAGGGTGGGCTGGGTGACGAGCGCCGCCACCGTCGAGACCACGTGCTCCACCGCGATGCCGTCTCGAACGGTCTCCACCAGGGCCTGCGTGGCCTCGCGCCACTCGGCGCCACCGGCCAGATCCAGGATGCGCGCCGCCGCCGCGCGTGCCACCGGCTCCTCCGAGCCAGGAGACCAGGGGGAGATCGCCAGCCACGCCTGGCGGCGCACGCTCAATTCGGGGTGCTGGGCCACCTGGCGCACCAGGGCCGCGTAGCGCGGGCGCACCTCGGGACGCAGCCCCGCGGGGCTCTGGTCCAGGAGGCTCGCGGCCACGTACGCATCCGGGCTCCGAGCCATGGCGTCGAGGATCGCCCATGCCTCTTCCACATCCAGCAGCCGGCGCGCCGCGTGGCCCACCGCGATGCGCACGTCCCGGTGGAGCTGAGGCCGCTCCCACTGCTGGCGCAGCAGCGCCAGGCTGTGCGTCGAGCGGAAGGCCCCGAGCAGCCGCACCGCCTCCTTTTGCACCGTCACCTTGAGCTTCTCGCGCCCGAACAGCTCCGCCAGGGTGGCCGACAGCGTCTCTCCGCTCACGAGGCTCGCCACCCGGGGCACCGCGTACATGGCCACGCGGGCGCGATCGCCGTCGAGGTACTCCAAGAGGAGGGGAAGCGCCGTCTCCGGCCGATCGATCCACGCCAGCGCCCCGAGCGCCGCCTCCACCGTGGGCACATCCTTCGACGCGAGGAACGAGCCGAGCGTGTCCGCCGTCACCACCTGCAGCCGAGGCAGGGCGTGCAGCACGCTCATGCGCTCCCAGGAGCTGCGCTGCCCGTCCTCGGCGATGCGCACCAGCAGCACCGCGAGCTGCTCCTGCTGCCGTGGCAGCCAGCGGTGGAAGCCCTCCTGCGCCGGGGGCACCCAGCCCGTTTTTCCGTTGCTGAAGCGCCCATGCAGCCGCCGCCCCTGGAGGAACGGGCCCAGCCAGTCCTGCCGGCGCCGGTGAAGGTGCTTGAAGACGGGCGCGATCGTCACCGTCGTCTCGTCCCGGTCCAGCAGCTTGCGCACCCGGACGTCCCGCGTGCGCGGCGGCGCGAGCCACAGCAGGATGGCCGAGTGCGCCGTTCCCTCCGGGGAGCCCTCCGTCGCCGGCTCGAGCAGCGCCTGGAGCATGTCCACGTTCCAAGCGCGCCGCCCGAGCGCCTGAGCCAGGGCGATGGTGAGGATGTGGCTGTCACGCTCGGCGGCGGCGCGGATCATCGGCAGCAGCGTGGAGACGATGCGGAACTCGGCGCCCCGCGGCAGATCCCGCTCCAGCGGTGGCAGGGAGAGGGTGCCGCGCTGCCCCGCCAGGCGCTTGAGCGTGTCGAGCGCGAACTGGAACAGGGGACCGTCCGGCTCGGTGGCGTGGCCCTGCATGAGCCGGAAGGCCAGCCGCTGGAGCGCGGCGCGAGTGGTGGGCGAGGAGTCCCGCGCCTCCACCACGCAGATCACCAGCTCCGTGAGCGAGGGGATGTGCTCGGCGGTGAAGGTGGAGAGCGGCACGTTGGCCAGCTCGTTGAGCACCGCCATGCGGACCGGATCCTGCTCGTTGCGCAGCCGCATCAGGTGGGTCAGCGTCTCCGTCATCCCCCGGCGGGACAGGCCCGTGGAGCGCACGAGGTGAACGAGCGCCTGGGCCCGGTCCTCCGCCTTGGCGGCGAAGGCGGCCTTCGTCAGCGGCTCGCGTGCGTGCTCGATGAGGCGCAGGGCGTGGGTGGCCAGCAGCCTGTCCCGGTTCTCTTGAACCTCACGGAACGTGAGCCGCCGCGCCGCCTCCGCGTCCCGCTGGGTGTGGGGCAGCACGGCGAGCAGCGCCTCGGGCAGCTCGCGCGCGGGGATGCCCTCGTAGGCGTGGGTGAAGAGGGCGGCGCGGCGCGAGGGGGCCAGGGCTCCCAGGAAGGCGGCGAGGTGGTGGGGCATCTCCCCCAGCAGCCGGGCCAGCGCGAGCTGCTGCTCCGAGGAGAAGGCATCCGCCTCGATCAGCACTCCCGGCGGGAGGCCCTGGTTGCGCAGCCAGCCGCGGAGGGAGGGGCGCGTGAGCAGGGCGAAGATCTGCTCGGGGTGACGCCGGGTGAGCCGGCGGATTCCATCGAGCAGGGGAGGAGGCATGACCTCCAGCGGAGAGAAGTCTCGCGCCAGGGCGAGCACCGCGGCGCTTCGCAGGCCGGTCAGCTCCGCCAGGGGCTCGCGGTAGGAGAAGAAGAGGCTGGCGCGCTCCCGCTCGGGCGCGGCGGCGAAGCGGGCCTGGAGGTAGTCGAGCACCGCGTCCGGGTAGCGCCAGGTCAGCTTGTGCCAGCTCATGAGCGCGTGCCCCACCTCCGGCAGCAGCCTGCGCACCGACGCTTCATCCAGGGCTGGCAGCAGCAGCACGGCCTCGCCGGCGCCGTGCCGGGCGAGGATCTGCGGCAGGAGCCGGGCCGCCAGCACGTTTCGGTGTGCGAGCGCAATACCCTTCAGCACACGGCGCCGCATGGCCGGGGCCAGCTCCGGCAGCACGCGCTCCAGCGAGGCGTCCTCCTGGATGTACGCTCCCGCCAGCGAAGCGGCCAGCGTGCGGATCAGCACCGAGGGGTGGACGAGTCCCCGCAGCAACGGGGCCTCATCCCGCGCGGCGCGCGCCAGCTGCAGCCCGAGGCTCGCCTCGTAGGCCCCTCCTGAGAGCAGCTCGTCCATGAGCCGCGTGAGCGGGGCCGTCCCCCGGGCTTCCTTCGCGAGGGCCGCCACTCGCGCCATGCGCGTCCCATGGGAGAGGGAGTCCAGTTGCTTGAGCAGCGCCTCGCGTGTGGGGACCTGCATGGCACCTCCGGGGTGGATCCCGGAGGCTAGATCAGACCCTCGCCTGGCGCCCGTATCGAGCACGGCAAGGAGGGAAGCAGGCGCCAGGAAAGTCGTACACCGTTGCCTGCAAGCTCCATGCTTCGTCTGATCAGCCCTGTGACCACATCCCCTCCACCCTCCCTTTCGGTTTAGGCTTGGTGGCGTCTTGCCGCCCTCTCCGTCTTCCTCTCGCCGCGTATGAAGCTCAGCCTCGCAGCCCGGGTGACCGCGGCCTTCCTGCTCGTCGTCCTCGTCCTGACCTTCGGGAGCGTGGCGCTCGTGGCCATATCGCTGCGGAGCAGCCTCGAGGAGCGGCTCGCGCGCAGCCTGGAGCAGGACGTCGCCACCTGGCGTGGCCTCCTGGAGCAGGAGGGGCGGGTGCTCTCCGTGGCGGCCCGCGGCATCGTGAGCGCACCGGCCCTGCGCGCGCTGCTCGCCAGTGAGGGCGTGGACCGGGCGACCCTCGACGGCATCGCCGAGGAGCAGCGCGCGCTGATGGAGGTGGACCTGCTCCTGTTCACGGATCCGAGCGGGAAGGTGCGCGCGGGCAGCCTCCCCGGCGCGCTGCCCCCAAAGGTCTCCGACTTCCTCCAGCGCCAGCAGCCGGGACTGCTCATGATCCAGGACACGCCCTACTGGGGCGTCTTGAACCCCGTGGAGGCGAACGGGAGGACCGTGGGCTACCTCGTCCTGGGGGTGCGCGTGGGAGCGCCCCTGGTGCAGCGCCTGCGGGAGCAGAGCGGCGCGGAGGCCCTCCTGCTGCAGGGGCAGACGGTGCTGGTGAACGGGCTGAGCTCGGTCAGCCCCGAGGAGGTGCTCAAGGCCTTGCCCGCCGCCGCGGCCTCGCAGCGGCTCCTTCAGGGGAATGGCACGCGGCTGCTCGCGCTCGAGATGGACATGGGCGACGGCCTGCGGATGGTGCTGCTGCTCAGCGCGGAGGAGGAGTTCGCCCGCTTTCGCGCGACGCTGCTCTCCCTGCTCTCCCTGGGCGCCGCGGGAGCGCTCATCGCTGGCGCCGTGGCCTTCATCCTGGCCCAGCGGGTGACGGGGCCGCTGCGGCAGCTCACCGCCGCGGCGGCCCGGGTGGTGGCCGAGGGGGACTTCCGCGCCAGGCTGGAGGTGAGCTCGAGCGACGAGATCGGCGAGCTGGCCACCTCGTTCGGGCGGATGATGGAGCAGGTCCGCGAGGTGCTGCTGGTGCTGAACGCCTCCTCGCTCGAGCTCGAGGCCGCCGCGGGGCAGCTCTCCGCGGACGCCACGGCCCAGAACCGCACCGCCACGCGCCAGGCCTCCGCGCTCTACCAGACCCAGATCACGGCGCAGGAGCTCCAGCACAGCTCGCAGATCGCCGCCCAGCGCGCCCAGGCCGTCCTCCAGGGCGTGGAGCGCGCGGACTCGCTGGGCCGCGCCGGCGAGCGCGCCATCGAGAGCAGCGTGGGGGGCCTCACCTTCATCCGCAACCAGGTGGATCAGATCGCCCACACCAGCCAGGAGCTCCAGCAGCGCACGGCGCAGATCGGCGGGATTACGCAGACGGTGAAGGATCTGGCGGATCAGTCCAACATGCTGGCGGTCAACGCGGCCATCGAGGCGGTGCGCAGCGGCGAGCACGGCAAGGGCTTCGCGGTGGTGGCGGGGGAGATCCGCACGCTGGCGGACCAGTCCGTGGCGGCCACGGCGCGGGTGCAGGAGATCCTCGAGGACATCCGCGTGGCCATCACCAACACGGTGGAGACCAGCGAGAACGGCGCGCGCGAGGTGGAGGGTGGGCTGTCCCAGGTGCGCGCCACCGGAGACAGCCTGCGCGCGCTGGCCTCCCTGGTCCACGAGAACGGGCTCGTCGTCCGGGAGATCGCCCAGACGGTGAGCAAGCAGGACGCGGGGATCGCCCAGCTCTTCGAGGCGCTGAAGGACTTGTTCGCGCTCTCGCAGGAGACCGTCACGCGCCTTCAGGCCACCGAGGAGGCCGCCTCGCGCATGTCCGGGGCCTCGCGCGAGATCACCGCCATGGTGCGTCGCTACAAGCTATAGCCGGCGCGGGGCTCAGGGGCTGGCTTCGACGGTGCCCTTGGCCGGCACCTTCACGGAGACAGGCGCCTTGTCCAGCCCCGGCCGGTACACCCGGAGCTTCCACTCGCCCGCGGGCACGTTGGGCAGCGTGAAGCTCCCGTCCGCCGCGGGCTGGGTGAAGTACGGGTTCTGGAGCACCAGGATGACGCCGCTCATCCGCGGGTGGATGGAGCAGAAGATCTCCACCGCGCCGGGCTGATCGAACTTCACCACCTTGGCCTGCTCCTTGGCGTAGAGCCCCAGATCGAACGTCTTCACCTTGGACTTGGAGAAGACGTTGTGCATGACGAAGTCGTCGTTGGTGAAGTCCACCGAGCTGCCCTTGAACACCGGCAGCACCCCCGGAGCGAAGCGGGCCCATCGCTGCGAGAGCTTCACCGGCGCGGCGGGCGGCGCGGGGAGGCTGCTCTCGGGAACTTCCTCGATGTAGACGACGGTCCTCGCCGCCTCCTGGGCATCCTCGACGGAGACCTTGCCCTTCACGGTGCCCGCGGCGGCGGGCCCCCCGAGCAGCGGCACCAGGACAGCGGCTGCGAGCTTCAAAGATGAGAAAGCGCTCACGATCTTCAAGGCACTCGGAGAGTGTCAGAAGCGGCTGGCTCCGGCAAACGCGCCGTGTGGCCGGTCAACCGATGGTGGAGTCTCCTGTCTTCCGAGTAGAGAGGCTCGCCTCTCGCAGTGCTCCCTTCCCCCAAGGAGTCATCCCCCATGAAGAAGTTGCTCCCGTCATTGGTCGCTTTTCTTCTCGTAGGTCTCGCAGGACCCGCCTGGGCGCAGACAGGGCCGAAGGTGCTCTTCGACAGCCTGCACGCGCAGACGGCCGGCAATGCCGACTGGGTGCTGGACGAGGACACCTGCGGCACGGCCCAGCGCTTCCCGACGCCCTCCTCGAGCGGCATCACCGCCTCCACTCCGGAGACGTACTGGGGCGGCGCGTACTCCGCGTTCGGCGTGGATCTGGTGAAGAAGAACTTCCAGGTGGAGAGCCTGCCCAAGACTGGCCGCATCAGCTACGGCGATGGCACCAACGCGCAGGACCTGTCCAACTACAAGGTCTTCATCCTCCCCGAGCCGAACGTGCTGCTCACGGCGGCGGAGAAGTCCGCCATCATCTCGTTCGTGCGCAACGGCGGCGGCCTGTTCCTGATCGTCGATCACGCGGGCTCGGACCGGAACAATGACGGCAATGACTCGACGGTGGTCGGCAATGATCTGATGTCGGGGGCCTCGTGGGGCATCCACCTTCAGACTGGCACCGAGGCGGATGACTGGTTCGATGACGCCCCGGACTCCAAGTTCACCACGGACGCCTCGTCTCCCATCACCCACGGAGCCTATGGCAATGCCACGGCGGGCAAGGGGCTGGGCCTGTTCGGCTCCACCTCGATGACGTTGAACCCGGCGGCGAACGCCACGGTGAAGGGCCACGTCTGGATGACCACGGGCACGGTGGGCAGCAACTCCCGCGTCACCTTCGCCACCTCGACGGATGGCGCGGGGCGCATCGCCGTCATCGGCGACTCCTCGCCCTCCGAGGATGCGACCAACGGCTGTGGCCACACCACCTACAACGGGTGGGGCGACACTACGTATGACGACTCGCTCATCCACCTGAACGCGGTGGCGTGGCTGGCGGGCTCGGGCGGCGGCTCTGGCGACACCACGGCCCCGAGCGCTCCGAGCAGCCTCTCGGCGACGGCGGCCTCCTCCAGCCAGATCAACCTGTCCTGGGGCGCCTCCACCGACAACGTGGGCGTGCTGGACTACGACGTGTTCCGCAGCACCGGCGGGGCCTTCTCGGTGGTGGGCAGCACCTCGGGCACGAGCTACTCGGACACGGGCCTGGCCGCCAGCACCACGTACTCGTACCAGGTGAAGGCCAACGATGCGGCGGGCAACGCGTCCGCGGCGAGCAACACCGCCTCGGCCACCACCTCCGCGGGCGGCACGGCGGCCAAGGTGATCCTCAACGAGATCCTCGCCAACGAGCCCGGCTCCGACACCAACGGTGAGTTCGTGGAGCTGGTGAACGTGGGCGGCACCTCCATCGGCATCGGCGGGTGGACGATCGTCGTCGGCACCACGACGCGCCACACCTTCGCCTCGGGCACCACGCTGGCGGCGGGCAAGGCCATCGTGGTGTACGGCGGGGCCGCGGCCATCCCCACTGGGTTGACCAACGCCGTGGCGGCCTCGACGGGCGGCCTCGTGCTGGGCAACAGCGGCGCCACCGTCGCGGTGAAGAACGGCACGACGACCATCGACTCCTTCACCTACACCAGCTCGCTGTCCGGCACGGACGGCGTGTCGATGAACCGCAGCCCGGATGCCAGCGCCACCGGCACGTTCGTGCTGCACACGTCGATCTCGTCGCTGACGTCCTCGGGCGGCAAGCGCGCCAACGGCACGGCGTTCTAGTTCCGCGCTTCGATAGGTGAGGTGGAGCCGGTGTCAGGTGCCGGCTCCACTTCTCCCTGCACCGGGATTTCGAGCCGCTGATCCTCGCTCTGCACCATGAGGACGGCACCTGCGAGGCCGGGCGCCGTGGGCTCCAGGCGCAGGTCCACCGTCTGTTCCTCGCCCGGCTGGAGGTTCACCACCGTGAGGGCCACGGTGAAGGGCTCCGGGATTCCCAGGAGCACCTGCGCCAGAGACGGCCCGGGGTTGTGGAGGAGCACGGAGCGCGTCGTCGCCTGGCCAACGGTGGTGCTCGGGAACGTCACCGAGCCCGGCTCCACGGTGATGAGGCCCACACTCCGAGCGGGGTGGAGGCCCGCTTCGTTCTCCGAGGCCTCGCTCACCGGAGCGTCCTCAGGTCCACATCCCGCGAGCACACAAAGCCCTGCCACCGCACCCCACGCCCACTTCACGAGGACCTCCCCAGCTCGGGTTGATGGGGGAGGCTGGGCACCGGAACTTCCCGGTGCAACGGGGGCGGCTCGTGGCCGGTGTCTGAGCAGCCAGCCAGGCTCAGCTGAGCTCGCCGCCGTCCATCGCGTAGGCCGCGCCGGTGACGCCGCCGGCCGCGTCCGAGGCGAGGAAGACGCACAGCGCCGCGACTTCGTCGGGCCGGATGATGCGGCCCATGGCGTTCATGGACGCGAGCGCCTCGCGGGCCTGGTCCGGCGAGCGGCCCGTGGTCTGGGCAATGGTCCCGACGGCGTTGGCGAACATGTCCGTCTCCACCCAGCCGGGGTTGACCTGGTTCACGGTGATGCCCTTGCGCGCATACTCCACCGCGAGCGCGCGGGTGATGCCCAGCAGGGCGTGCTTCGAGGCGCAGTAGGCAGAGGTGTACTTGGCCCCATGCACCGAGGCGGTGGAGCCGATGTTGATGATGCGGCCGCCGCCCGCGGAGATCATCGCGGGGATGAGCTCGCGGCAGAAGAGGTAGGGCGCCGTCACGTTGACGGCCATCACCCGGTGCAGATCCTCGGTGGAGGTCTTCGTCAGTGGCGCGGAGTGGGAGATGCCCGCGTTGTTCACGAGCACGTACGGAGCGCCGGCCTGGAGCACCGTGCGGCACGCCTCGAGCACAGCGGCTTCGTTCGCCACGTCCACCGCGAGCGGGCGTAGGGCGTCTCCCGCCTCACGCTGGAGCCACTGGAGGGCGTCGGCCGAGCGGGCCAGCGCCCACACATCATAGCCCGCCTGGATGAAGCTCAACGCCAACGCGCGGCCGATGCCGCGGCTGGCGCCCGTCACCACCGCCGTCTTCCTGGGAGTCGTCATGGGGCGGCAGGATAGCCGGGGCCGCCTCGGGAGAGGGGCTGATGTGAAGCGGCCGTGGTTTGACTGCCCTGGGAGCGGAGATTACAAGCCGCGCACCCCTGTCACCCGAGGAAGAGCCATGCCCCGCGCGGAGATCACCGACCTGCTCCTCATCGACCAGTTGCTGACGGACGAGGAGAAGGCCGCGAGAGACACGGTGGCGCGCTTCGTGGACAAGGAGGTGCTGCCCATCATCGGCCAGCACTTCCGCGAGGGCACGTTCCCCCGGCACCTGGTGCCAGGGCTGGCGGAGCTGGGCGTGCTGGGCGCCAACCTCCAGGGGTACGGGTGCGCGGGGATGAACACCGTCACCTACGGGCTCATCTTGCAGGAGCTGGAGCGAGGGGACTCGGGGCTGCGCTCGTTCGCGTCGGTGCAGGGCTCGCTGAGCATGTTCCCGATTCACGCCTACGGCAGTGAGGAGCAGAAGCAGCGCTTCCTGCCGGGCATGGCGCAGGGGCGGATCATCGGCTGCTTCGGGCTGACGGAGCCGGACTTCGGCTCGAACCCGGGAGGCATGCGCACGCGGGCGCGCAAGGACGGGGACACGTGGGTGCTCAACGGCACCAAGGCGTGGATCACCAATGGCTCCATCGCGGACGTGGCGGTGGTGTGGGCGAAGACGGAGGACGGCGGCGCCGAGTCCGTCCGGGGCTTCCTGGTGGAGAAGGGGATGCCGGGCTTCAGCGCGCGGGAGATTCCGGGGAAGTTCTCGCTGAGGGCCTCGGTGACGAGCGAGCTGTCCTTCCAGGACGTGCGAGTGCCCGAGCGCAACGTGCTGCCGAAGGTGACGGGGCTGAAGGGGCCGCTGTCCTGCCTGAACAACGCGCGGCTGGGGATTGCCTTCGCGGTGACGGGCGCGGCCATTGCTTGCTTCGAGGGGGCGCGCGAGTACGCGCTGTCGCGAGCGCAGTTCGACGGCAAGTCGATCGCGGGCTACCAGCTCACGCAGGAGAAGCTGGCGGACATGCTCCAGGAGATCGTCAAGGCGCAGCTCGTGGGCCTGCGCGTGGCGCGGCTGAAGGACGAGGGCAAGGTGACGCCGGTGATGGTGAGCCTGGCCAAGCGCAACAACGTGAAGGCGGCGCTGGAGATCGCCCGCTCGGCGCGGAGCATCTACGGGGCCAACGGCATCACGGACGCGTATCCGCCGGTGCGGCACATGCTCAACCTGGAGAGCGTGTTCACCTACGAGGGCACCCACGAGGTGCACACGCTGGTGCTGGGCAAGGCGATCACCGGCATCGACGCGTTCAACTGAGTTCGAAGCAGCAAGGAAGAAAACAGTGTCACGTAAGTAAATTACAGCCTAGGATTAGCTAGACAGAGACTAGAATAGGCCTAACAACTGCCGAACTGTTTCGAGCGACAAGATGGAAGTTTCTGGTCCCGAAGTCTCGAAGAGCCCAAGATTGCCCTCCTAGTGAGGCAATGATGGACTCTCCAAGCTCAGTCTCAAACACGCAACGGGTCCATCCAGTTGAGTCCGTACGCTCCTCGACCAGACGGACTACAGGGGGAACAATCGTAACGATAC
Organism: Hyalangium sp.; assembly: GCF_045802625.1. Classification (NCBI taxonomy): domain Bacteria; kingdom Pseudomonadati; phylum Myxococcota; class Myxococcia; order Myxococcales; family Archangiaceae; genus Hyalangium; species Hyalangium sp. The sequence continues at coordinate 37,511 of NZ_JBJMQP010000150.1, forward strand.
CTGGCACTGTTGGCACAGCAAGAGGACGTAGCACATCCAAGAGGTGTGAGCGAATGCTGATCCAACCTGGGGCGGGTTCCTCCTTGGGGTGTGCGAGTTCATTTCGCATCGCAATCAGGCGATCCATGGGACTACCACAGAAGGCCGCACGTATCTCAGTGGCAACGCGGCCCACCGCAGTCAGGTGTTGGGCGCACTGGGATAGTCTCTCGATGCCTTCAAATATATGATCGAATAGCCGCCGCTTCTGGCCGAGCGTCAGTTCTCGGATGGGCCGCTGATTGCGAGTGATCAATTGCATGTCGATCAGGGGCTTGAGACCTTCGCTAGAAAGCCAATCTTTGTTGGATAGGTCAAATTCCCCCAGCGCTGCTGCAATAAGCGCGCATGCCGCACCTTCCCAATGGCGCTCGAACCGTCGGAGTTCGCGCCAACTCTTTGCATCCGAACTCTCAGCAGACACTGCATGGAGGTCTTGACGCAGAAGGTCCGAGTATTGGCGAAGCAGTCCGTCCGGACGCGGTGCTGGTCGCAGTCCCACGAACTGCAACAACAGTCCACGAAGCATGTGCTGATCGGCGTCCGTTGGAAGATGAAGTCCTTCTGCTTGCAGGAATTCCCATGTGATGGCAGGAGAAAAGAACTCATCGATTGCCGCAGATGGTCCCTTCTGGAGAACATAAACCGCGCAACGCTCTAACTGGGAGGCTCCTACTATTGCTGGCAGCACGGCTTCGAGACGGCTACCACCGCGCCCGCAGAGGATCTGGGCGATTGCGTCCTCTGTGGGATCATGAGGGACCGACAGCAGACCCCACTGAGTCACAAGCCAATTGACAACAAGGTAAGGCTCGCCAGAATCAACTTTGAGGGGCCCAGCAACCGAGATCGAGTCATTAACTGCCTTCGCCAGTTCATCATCAGAACCATGAAGGCATGCCTGTGCGAGCGCCATGCGTCTGGCAGCTGGCTCTGGTCCCGCTGCTTGAGCGGCACGAGTGAAATCAGGAGCCACTTGCGCGGCCACGATGTCTAGGTGCGCATCCGAGAGTGCGTTAAGGAGGAGGCCATCTACCAATTCTGCGGCATCGGCGACTGGACGTGGCTGTCGGGCCTCGGTCATTCCGAGTGGCCCCAAAACGCTTTCATTCCATTGAATGAGAGGCGGGGCGTTGGTGGTGCCATCCCAGGTACCGGCAACTCGCTGGAGAACGACCGCGAGTTGGTGAACCGTAATTTTTGCTGCCTGGAGATCCTCTACATAGTCGCTCTTGGAGCGGCGTGGGCGGAAACGATCTCCAAGCGTTTCTTCGGCACATTTTCTAAGGAGGTCGATCTCAAGCCTTCTCAGAAGTGCACCGAGGCGCCTCGTTGGGTTCGGCATTTATGCCTCCATAAATATCGCTGGCGATGCGTGAAGTTCCGTAGCTTTTCGGCCCTCTGATATCTGGACTTGTAACCGAAGTCCACGACGGCCAGAGTCGGAGCGACCCGCGCAGAGCACGGGCAGTTCAAGCCCTTGGGGGTGCCAGGACAGCGGGTGTTCCTTGATGCCCGCCTACTCGGCTCTCAGGAGCGCGCCAGAGCGGCAGCGAATTAGCTGTCGAGCGAGATCCTGATTGAACAGAAAGCTTGCCCTGAAGCCGATCCTTCGGGAAAGTGGCAGGTGCCTCCACCGTCCTGGTGGGAAACCTCCCGAGTGCAGGAAGAATGCTATGGCAGAGTTTTATATAAGAGGGCCTTTCGAAGTGCCATGTATCCAACGTAGAGTTGGACGAACCATCGACACCAATCGACTTCGAGAATTCTGGGACGAGACGGTTGGTAGTAATCTACTGCAGACTCGTGGCTGCTACGTATTCGGCATGCGAGCTGGCAAAGGCATCGTTCCGGTCTATGTAGGAAAGGCGAGCAAGAGCTTTCGCCAGGAGTGCTTCACTCCTCACAAACTCAACAAGATCAACGCATCGCTACTTGACTGGAAACGAGGTACACCTGTGCTGTTTCTCGTCCCAACCGAATCCCGGCGAGCAGGCCTGATTGACATCGCTGAGCGGTTCTTGATTCAGAATGCCATCGCGAGAAATGCGCATCTCGCCAACATTCATGGTACGAGGCTGGAAACCTGGGGAATCGCTGGGGTCTTGCGTGGAGGCAAAGGCCTGCCATCCGAGGCCGCAAAAACATTCAAGAAGATGCTGGGCTTGTAGGTTTGCCCCTACCCAAGGACTTGACCTTACCCGTCCCCCATCCTCGCCGCACTGGGCTACACTAGTGGACTGTAAGCGAAGTTTTTCAACATAGTCAGGAGGAGTGGCGATCCACCCACTGGTGCATCTTGATCCGAGTCCAGGACCCGGTGAAAGGGTGGGCGTAAAGGCGGTTGTACTCGGGCCAGCTGGCATCAAGGTGGGCGATGAGCGCGGAGCGGCTTGGCCAGCTTCCTCGCTGGAGGTAGCGCGCCCCGAAGGCGCGCAGCAGCAGCTCTGCCTGGTCAAGCCAGGAGCAATGGGCTGGAGTGAAGAGGACACGGACACGCGGGTAGTGGCGGCGTAGGAAGTCCCTCGTCGCCTGGGCGATGTGGCTGGAGCCGTTGTCCCAGATGAGGTGGATGCGGCGGGCACGACAGTGCTCGGCCAGCAGTTGAGGCAGCACGGTCCGCAGGCAGGCAGAGTCGTTGTGCTCCAGACACCCGCCCCGCATTTTTCCGGAGTGCACCACCCGTTTGACCAGGAGGTTCACCGTGCCGTGTCGCACATACTCGAACTCCTGCTGCTCGATGAGGCCCGGCAGCATCGAGCGCGTAGGGCGGCGACGCTCCAGGGCTTGGATGTTGGGCTTCTCATCCACGCACACCACCCCCTCCCCCTGCGCTGCCAGGGCCTCGACGCGCTCGTAGCACCCGAGGACTTGGGCCGCCTGGGTGCGGAAGGCCTCGTTGGGAATCGGCGTCTTCCAATAGCGGGAGCGGTGGGGTTGCAGCTCCGCGTCCCGGAGGATGAGCGCTACGGTAGTGTGGGAGAGGCTCGGGGCGATGCCCCGCAGTCGAGCCGCCTGGGCCAAGCTGCGAGTGGACCAGTGAGTCATGTGCAGGCCAATGCCCGCGGGCTCACAGCAGGCCAGCCGCTCAACCTCAACGCGCTGGAGGGGGGGAAAGCCGCCTGGGGCGGCCTGGGCCAGGTGCATCATCGACCACTTCCATGCCCCATTGCTCGAAGCGGCGGCACAGAGCCCAGATGGGGGCCGATCCAGTTCGAGCTGCTCCGCCAGCTCCGAGACAACGGTGTCCGGCTCGTTCATCGCCAGCAAGATGCGGGCCCGACGAGCGATGCGCTGCTCGATGCGTCCGTCTCGGACCAAAGCTCCAAGGTGGGCGACTTCTGCTGGTGACAGGTGCACAAATCGCGGCGGGCGTCTCCTCATCCACCAGAGCTACGCATCCCCCGCGACTATGTCGAATTACTTCGCGGACAGTCCACTAGGTGAGAGGGTGCTGAGGGGCCACTGTCGCTGGTGCTCGTACGCTCGGTCGGCCTGCTGGCCTCAGAGCGTTCCTATGGCCACTGTCGAACAGCTAGAGCGATCGACTTTCGGCTCAGCACAGCCGCTCCAGGTTTGGACCCGGGGCGTTTGATGATGAGGCTCGTCAGGTCATTCAAGATGAAGCAGATGGGCACGCGTCGGCCGTCCGGCAGCAACGCCTCGGTATAGCGGCCCATGACGGCCTCCTGGCCGTCCTTCGTGAGGCCCTCTGACCAGAGTTGCCCGTAGAGCAGGGTGCCCTCAGGGAGCGGGTGGCGGGTCTCGTTGGAGCGCTCCACCCGACTCACGATAGGCCCGTCGTGATAGACACCCTCCATGTCCCGATCACCGGGCTGGGCGATATCGAGGACGATCTCGTACACGCCGTGGTGGAGTAGCTCCATCTCCTCCATGCTCGCGACAACAGCTTGAGGACAGGACCCTCGCTCGGGTGGCCTCACCTGGGTTGCGGGACAGCCAATGGCGAAGGTAGCGCACAGCCAAGCGGCGACGGCCCTCACGGGCCGGGAGTTGCTGAGGGTGGACATGAGCGGGCTTCCTTTCTCGGATGCAGCGTGGGCAGTCGAGTCACCGGGAGAGCGCCACGCCCACCACGCGGCGAAGAGGGCGAGGCTCAGAAGGAGAGGACCCACGACGAGGGCGATTCTCCGCCAACGCTTCTTGCGCTGAGCGGCCTTCTCGTCAGCGGCGTCCAACTCCGTTGCCATCTGGTGGATGAGCGCGGAGGCCTGCTCGAAGGCCTGCTCACGGGAAAGCTCTTCCTCCTTCTCCTTCTTCGCCTCCTGGGCTCTTCGCTCCGACTCCTGCTGCAGGACACGGCGCTCCTCCACCTCGTCCTGGGTCACGGGAGCGGGGCCCTCCGGGGGCAGTCCCAACCGCACCTTCCAGGCCTTCGTGGAGCGTTCCTTGTTGGCATCCCAGAGCGCCTGGAGAAGGGCCTCGGCGCTCTCGTAGCGGTCCTCTGGACGTTTCTCCAGCAGCTTCATGGTGATGCGGCTGAGCGCTTCGGGAACCTCGGGGTTGATGCGGTGAGGAGGGCGCGGGACGACGGTCTCGATGGCCACCAACAGCTCGTCCTTCGGCAGCTTCGGGTTGAAGGGCCAGCATTCCGCGAGCGCTTCGTACAGGAAGACGCCGAGCTGGTAGAGATCGCCCGCCTGCCCCGGATCAAACCGGGCCCCTTGCTTCCACGAGCCCTCTCGAATGAAGGCGACGCACTCGGGAGGCAAGGCGTAGGGCGTGCCCGGGGCCAGCCCCACGGTGAGGGTCGAGCCTCCTGGCAGCCACGCGCTGCCCAGGTCCACCAGCACCGGCTGGTGGTCCTCCGGGATGATGACGTGCTCGCTCTTGAAGTCCCGGATGAAGATGCCCTTGGCGTGCAGCCTCTTCACCACGCGCACCACCTCGATGAAGACGCCCACGAACTGGGCGACGGTGGGCCGGGTGCGCTCGCGCCACTCATGGAAGGGCTGGCCGAGCACGTGGTCGGTGATGATGTAGAGGTAGCCCTTGATGGGGTGGGGCCACCTGCCCACCTCCCGCACGTGCGGCAGGCCCGGGTGACTGGTGTTGGCCAGGAGGATGGCGCCCTCGTGGCACATGCGTCCATCCACCTGCCGCTCCTCCAGGGTTTCCTCGGGCGTGGCCTTGGGCAGCTCGGGCGCTGGGCGCACCGCCATCTTCATGGTGAAGAAGGAGCCCTCGCGCGAGACCTTGAAGGTATGCCCGGAGTTGCCGGTGCCCAGCGACTCGACAATCTGCCAGGGGCCCACCATGTCCCCCGGCTTGAGGTGATCGGGGTGAAAGGCGTCCGTCGTCATGGGGTGGGGCTTCCTACTCCGTCCTCAGGTTGAAGGAAAGGCGCCGCTGTCCGCTGGCGTCCACCAATTCCACGCTGAACGCCTTGTCGGCTGTCCAAGGTGGCTCCTTCACCTCTACCACCACGAGGCCCTCCTCGCCTGGAGCCAGGTGCGCCGGCCTCATCTGCACCGAGAGCACCTTCACGGGTTTGCCACTCGCGTTGATCAGGCGTGCCTCTCCGGGTGCCCAAGGCTTCTGGCCCGGGAGATTGCGGAGGCTGATGGCCACCAAGGTTGACGTTGTGCCCTCGTAGCCGGCGCCCTCTTGGACCTTCAGGCCGCTGGGTTCTGCTGAAGACGTCGCGACATGGAAGGGGATGGGCCGCATCTCCACGGCCAGCCACTTGGAAAGGACGACTCCCGCGGGACCGCTCGCTTCGCACCGGGCCTTGAGTTCCTCCAACTCCGCCTCCTTCTGGGCGAGTGCCGCGGTCAACGCCTCGGGCGTGTTCGCCCTGCGATCCACTTCGACTGTGCCATCCACCTCGGTGGGGTGAGTGGTGACAACGAAGACAGCTTGAGCGGGCACGGCGCGGTCCTTGAAATTCGCCTTCACCACGAGCCGCTCGCCCGAGCCCAAGTCCGTGACGAGTTGGAGGTTGAGCATGTGATCGCTGACCTCCGCCCACTTGAAGCGAGTCCTGTCCACAACGAGGCTGTCGCGGTCCAACGGCCCGTTGATGATGACGGTTGTGACGTTGTCTGCGGCCACTCGCAGCTCTGTAGGAGCGAGGGCGAGGAAGGTGCGCCGATCCTGGCGCTCGCGGGAAGGGGATTGTGGCTGGGCCACCGCTGTGCCCACCGTGAGCAGGCAGAGCGCGAACGTGGGATGGAGCACGAGGGATGAGCCTCCAGAGGCCCCGCCATCCTATCAGCAGACTACCTGATCCGGTGGGCTGCCGACGCATAACCTCATGAGTTACACGCAACGACCATGAGCCCCGGGCCTCAGGGAACTTGCTTTAACGCTCCCAAAGGCCTGAAATTACGAGCTCTTTGACGTACGGATCCGAAGAAGATCTTGAGTCTTCTTCCTTGTATTTTCTCCCCCTCCCGGATGGATCCCGGGAGAGGGAGATAGAGCCACGCCCTGAGGAGCGCTACTGCGCCTGGGGCTCCGTGCCGCCGCCCTCGGGGGGGCCCGCCTCGGCGGCCGGTGCGGCGGACTCGGGCGTGGCCGCAGGGGAGCCCTCGTGGGCCTCGGGCTCGTCGGCAATCTCCGGCGCCGTGCCCGCGGCCTCGGCCGCCTGCTGCGTCTTCACGTCCTCGTCGCTCATGAAGCCGATGGGGCTCTCCTTGCGATTGAGGAACCGCACCGCCTTCTTCGAGAGCGCGAACATCTGCTCGGCCGTCGCCGCCGGCACCAGCGAGTGTTCAATCTGCGCCGGCTCCGGACGCTCCACCACCCCCAGCGCCCCGTCCTCGAGCTGCTTGGCCTGCTCCTGGGTCAGCTCCAGCCGCCGCAGCTTCCCCTTGCGCGTCATGAAGTAGAAGGCCGTCGCGCCCACGTCGACGGGCACCTGCGCCCCGAGCACCAACTCCCGCAGCGCCTTGTCCAACTCCATCTGCTTCTTCGATTCAATGCGCTGGTACTCCTTGGAGCCCGGCATCGGCGGCAGCTTGGGGATCGGCCGCTCGGCAGCGGCGGCGGCGGGGGGCCGGCCGTGCTGCGGGCGGCCTCCTCCCGCGTGCTGCGGGCGATCGTCTCGCCGAGGACGTTCCTCGCGCCGAGGCGGCGGGCGGTCGTCCCGTCGCGGCGGACGGTCCTCACGCCGGGGCGCGGTGGCCTCCTGGCGCTGCGGCTGGGCAGGGGGCGAGCGGCGGGGGGCCGGAGCGCTCGCCTCTGACTTCTTGGCCTGGTCCTCGGATACGAGGCCTGCTTTCAGGAGTTTGTCGCGCAGGTTCTGCATGATGTGTGTGGCGTTCTATCCCGTGCACAGCGGAGCGCAAGGGGCGCTTGCCGCCACTGTATGCGCCACATAACTTGCGCTGCCCCTATGTCGGAGGACTTGTGAGCCGTCTGAAGAGGTCCGCACTCATTGTCGCCCTGGCGCTCGGCGCCACCACGGCCTGCACCGATCCAGTCGACAAGGCGGCCAAGGCCCGCATCTTCTCGCCCGAGGATCCCCCCAAGGTGGTGGCCTCGGCCGCCGAGAAGCTGCCTCCCGAGGATGTGGCCGAAAATCCGCACGTCGCCCGACGCATCCTCGGCATGGACGCCGCCGAAGTCACCGAGCGCCTGGGGCCCCACACCTACAAGGCCAAGGTCGACTTCGAGTGGAGCACCAAGGACGCCCCGCCGGTGCGCATGTCCGAGACGCGCACCCTGCAGGCCGGCCCGGGCGGCGTCAGCGGGGACTTCCATGGTCAGCTGGACAACAGTCGAGACCAGGGCCTGGAGGTGCTGCGGGTGGGCGGCAAGGTGTTCGCTCGCAACCGCTACACCACCTTCCGCCAGCGCCTGAGAGACAGGGGCATGGCCGAGCGCACCCGCGCGGAGCTCACCGGCGCCCTGCGAGACATGGACGCGCTCTTCCAGGGCCGCATCCACCTGGAGCCCCAGGGCACCGTCACCTACGAGGGGCGCACCGCGTGGCGCTACCAGGTGAAGCTGGCCGAGAAGACGGAGGGCACCGCGCCGAAGAGCCTGCCCAAGCTGCTGGACCCCAAGAACGGCCGGGATGAGACGACTCGGCGCCGCCTGGCCTTCTTCGAGCACCGCGTGCCCAAGAGCCTGGATGGCGAGGTGCTGGTGGATGCGGCGACCTCCGTGGTCCTCAAGGCCCGGCTGGATGGCCACCTGGTGGTGCCCGCCGACAAGACGCCCGAGGCGGCCGAGCTGCGCATGTCGCTCGAGTCCACCCTCATGGACATTGGCCAGGACCCCAAGCTGCAGCCTCCCGAGAAGTACCTGCCCGACGCCGACAAGCCCGAGGGCATCGCCGACGCCCTGAACCGCTTCGGCGACCCCCTGGACCACGTCGGCTTCCAGCGCACCAAGAAGGGGGATGCGGGCACTCCCGAGACCGAACAGGACGAGGACGACAGCGAGGGCAAGTCGCCCTGAGCCTCGACAGTACGGTGTAGGGCGAAGTGCGTGAGGCTGGACCCTACCAGCTGGGCCCTACGTGGGGCTGGGAGCCAGCCTCCTGGCGCCAGGAGCTGGGCTCGGCCTTCTTCGGGTTGGGTTCCACCTGTAGCCCGAACGTTGGCCTGCTACAGATGGGGATCAGCCTGTTGGAAGAAAATTTGACCGACCTCTTGCGTCTTCTAGAATGCCCATCAGTTGCGGCCCAGACGCGTCTGACATGCTCATGTGTTCAGGTTGCGTCACTTCAAGGGAGCGGAGATGGAGCGCAAGGTGGGTAGTAGCACGGTGACGGCGAAGGAGGTCAAGGCGGCGCTGGAGAAGGCGCGCACCCTGACGTCCGAAGAGGAGAAGGTCCTGCGCATGCGCCACGGCGCCGGCGCTCCGAGCAAGGACGCTCCGCTTCCCCGTGCCGCGGGCAACAACGAGGAGCTGGGCGACGAGCTGCTCCTCATCGAGATGCAGCTGATGAAGGCCATGCGCGCTCGCACCGGCCAGACGAAGTCGGGCAGCAAGCCCAAGGCCGCCGCCGCTCGCGCCGAGTCCTCCGGCAGCCAGACGAAGGACAAGATCGTCCGCGCGCTGCGCAAGAAGAAGTAGCCGTCCGCGGGACCCTACCCGTTGAGTATGGCCACGAGGCGGGCTCCCGCCTCGGGCAGGGAGAGTCCTGCGCCAGAGACTTCCGTGGAGAGCGCCTCCGCCTCGTCGGTGCCTCCGCGGGAGAACAATCCCTTCAGCCAGGCGCTGGCGGAGGGGTTGCGCCAGAAGTCCTCGTTGAAGCGCTCCATGAGCCGGGCCGTGAGGCGTGCTTCCAGCGCCCACGCCCGTAAGTAGCGCGCCGAGTACAGCTGGGGATCCACGTCGAAGAGGAAGAAGCCGGGGTGCGGCTCCACGAAGAGCGCGCGCCGCTGGCCCGCCGCGTACTCCTCGGCGCGCTCCTCCGAGGGGCCTCGCGTGAAGAGGGACACCTCGTAGGAGAGCTTCGCGCAGTGCCGCCTCATCACCGTCAGCGCCTGGAAGGCGGACAGGTGCACGGCGTCCCGGGCCGTGGTGCTGGGCAGCCGCAGGTAGCGCTTGAGCCACTCGGGCGAGAGCAGGAGCCGCTCGGTGAGCGCGGCGTAGGCCTCCGTCACCGAGGCGTCTCCCAGCCGGCGCAGCTCATCCGGCGCCGTGTCCGAGACATGGGCCAGGTGCTGGGCGTGGCCGAACTCGTGGAGCAGTCCGCCCAGGGAGTCCAGCCCTCCTTCCATGTGGATGACCAGGCGAAGCTCGTTGGGCACGCGCACCGCGGCGACGAAGGGGCGGCGGGATTTTCCAGGCCGAGGCTCGTCATCGATGCGGATGCGCCCCTGGGCCGAGGGCGGCAGGCTCCACTCGTTCAGCCAGCGCGTCACCGCGGGCATCAGGTCTTCGCGCTTGAAGAAGGTGTCCAGCCACGGCGTCTGGAGCGCGGCCTGGAGATCATGCCGGCGCGCGTCTCCGCCCGGCAGCGAGCGCAGGTTGGGCTCCACCTTGCGCAGGACGTAGCCGAGCACGTCGCGGTACGCGTCCTCGGTGCGCTTGAGCGTCTCCTCCGCGGCCTCGACGAGCTTGTCCAGGGCGATGCCGGACACGTCCTGCCACAGGCGCGGGTAGTCCTGGGCGCCCAGGCGCTCGGCGGTCCGGAGCGCGGCCTCGCGCCGTGCGCCATAGCGGCCCCGCTCGCTCCAGAGGAAGTTGCCCACGGCGCGCTCGAGCAGGGCCCGGCGGCCTCGGTGCGTCTCGCGGGGGAGCTGAGCCAGCGCCTCGCCGAAGGACAGGGCCTGATCGTCCATGGGGAGACGGGCCTGGGCCTCCAGCTTCTCGATGGCTTCCACATCGCCCGCCGCGAGGGCCTCTTCCACCTGCCCGGCGATGAGCTCGCGCAGGAGCTGGAGGCGGCGCACGGCCAGCGTGTCGTTCTTGGAGCGGGCTTTCTCCAGGGCCTCGGTGGCGGCGGCGAAGGTGTCGGGCGAGGACAGCTCGGGGAAGCTGGCGTAGAGGGCTCCGACGGGCAGGTCCGGCGAGAGTCCTGCCGCGTGGCGGTAGTGGAGGGTGGCCAGCTCGGCGAGGAAGTCGTCCAGCCTCGCGCGAACGGAGTGCACGGGACGGTCCATGGCGGCCACGCTAACAGGAAGCGGGCGACAGGGAAGGGGCTGCCGGGCATAGAGTGCCGCCACATGACACCCGCGCCTGGAGCCTGGAGGTTTCCGCCCCGCCTGCCTCGGGAGGGGGGCCACCCGTGAAGCGGCGGACGTTCCAGGTGGAGGGCGCGCTGGTGGGCCGCTCCGTCGTGGAGGCGATGGCGTCCCAGCTCGGCATCAGCGCCGAGCAGGCGCGAGGGCTCGTGGAGGCCGGGGCCGTGTACCTCGCGGGGCGGCGGTGCCGGGATGCGGGAACCGGTCTGACTGTCGGACAGGTTGTGGCGGTAGTGCTGGAGGAGGGAGGCCGCAGCCCGCTCGCGGCGCCTGCTCCGCCTCCGGCGCTGAGTGTCCTGTTCGAGGATGAAGAGCTCCTCGCGGTGGACAAGGCCGCGGGCATCACCGCGCAGCCCACGGAAGGGCGGGTAGGGGAGAGTCTGGTGGACCTGGTGAGCGCGCGGCTGGGCAGGCCCGCGGGGCTCGTGCACCGGCTGGATCGGGAGACTTCGGGCATCACGGTCTTCGGGAAGACGGGGCCGGCGACGAGCGCCCTGGCGGCGGAGTTCCGCGAGGGCCACGCACGCAAGCGCTACGTGGCGGCCACGGGGCCGGGGCTGCCCGAGTCCGGCATGGTGGATCTGCCGCTGTCGAAGGATCCGTCACGTCCGGGACGCTGGCGCGCGAGCCGCACCGCCAACGGTGTGCCCGCGCTCACCGACTTTCGCACCCTGTACTCGGGCGAGGCCTTCTGTCTCGTGGAGCTGCTGCCGCGGACCGGGCGCACGCATCAGCTCCGAGCGCACCTCACGGCGCTCGGGGCGCCCATCCTGGGAGACGCGCGCTACGGGGGCGCCGCTCGGGCCGGTGGGATTCCGGCGCCGCGCTGTCTGCTGCATGCACAGGCGCTGGAGCTGGCACACCCGCGCACGGGCGAGCCCCTGCGCATCGAAGCTCCCGTGCCCGAGGATCTGCGGCGCTTCTTCACCGCGGCCGGTGTGCCCGGGCCCGAAGGCCCCATCTCCGCCGTCACGCCGCGCACAGGAAGTCCACGCCCTCCACCCAGCCGCGGGCGGTGAGCTCCGCGCGGATCTCCTCTCGGGCCCAGCGGATGCCCACGCAGACGACCATCAGCTCCCCGCTAGGCGGCCCGAGCCCCTCGGGGGACACCACGGGGATGCCTTCAATCCGGGTGCCCACCTTGCGCGGATGCACGTCGACGAACTGCTCCACGGTGGCGCCCTCCTCCCGCAGGAACCGCGTCAGCGTCAGCCCGCTGGGACCCGCGCCCCACACCGTGCACGGCCGCCCGTTCGCCAGGGGACCGAGCGCGAGGTAGCGCGCCTTCACCCACGTGAAGCGCTTCACGTCATACCGAGGGTCCGTCCGGGTCAGCCGCCCCGTGCTGTCCCGCCAGCGCAGCAGCACCTCGGGCAGGTTCCTCAGCCCGTGCCCCGCGTGTAGCAGCTTGAGCCACAGCGCGTAGTCCTCGGGAAAGTGCCCGTGCTCCCAGCCGCCGCAGGCCACGAGCGCCTCGCGCCGCAGGCACACCGAGGGGTGACACACCGGACTCTCGATGAAGCGGGCCTGGAAGAGCGCCTCGGCCGTGGTGAGGCTGTTGAGCCAGGCCGCATACGCCTGGAGCGAGGGGCTCACCGGCTGATCCTCCCGGAAGATCTCCACGCTCGTGCCCACCCCGGCGAGGTGGGAGTCCGCCTCCAGCGCCGCCACGCTGGCCTCCAGCCGGCGCGGCAGGGCCTCGTCGTCGGCATCCATGCGGGCCACGTAGGGGGATGTGGCTTGAGAGAGCGCCAACTGGAGCGCGGCCACCAGCCCTCGGCCCCCGCCGTCCAGCACCTCCACCCGAGAATCCCGAGCCGCCAGGGCCTGGAGCATCCCCCGCGTCCCATCCGTGGAGCCGTCGTCCACGGCCAGGATCCGGAGATCCCTCAGCGTGCCTGCCAGCAGGCTCTCCACGGCTCGGGCCACCGTGGACGCGGCATTGCGGGCGGGAAGGAGGACGGTGACGACCGGAGCGGGCATCGTGTGTAGACTGCCTCACCGATGGGTGGCGTGAGAAACGGCAAGAGCGAACCCGAGTCCGGGGCCCCCGAGGCCCGCCAGGAGACGCTCGCCGTGAATGGGCCTCCTCCCGGGGCTGGAGGCGGTGTGCAGGCCCGGGTGGGGCAGCACCTCCAGGTGGCCTTCCGGCTGCTGCGCGAGCGGCAGGCTCCCAAGGCCTTTGGCGAGCTGGTGCGCGCCAGCCGTTCCCTGCCCATGACGCGGAGGCTCGCGTCGGCGCTCGTCACCGTCTCGCTCCGGGCGGGCACCGAGGCCGCGGCGATTACCCTGCTCACCGCCGCGTTCGACAAGACGGAGGGGGCGGTGCGCCGGGACGTGGGCCGGCAGCTGGCGCGGGTGCTGCGCCGGGTGGACCAGCTCCCTCGGGCCATCGAGGCCCTGGAGGCGGTGGTCGCCGCGTTCCCCGAGGACCACGCGGCCCGGCGGGTGCTTCAGTTGCTGCTGGAGCGCACCGGGAGATGGGAGGCGCTGGTCGCCTCGCTGGATCGCGAGGCGCTGGAGGCCTTCCAGCGCGGTGAGTATTCGCGTGCGGCCCGGGCCGCGAGTTGGCGCGCTCGGATCCAGGCGGAGCAGCTGCGCAACCTGGCGCGCGCGGCGGAGAGCTACGGGCAGGCCGCCAACTACCTGGAGCAGATGGAAGACGCGGTGGGCGCCTTCACCATCCGGCTGGATGGGCTCCGGGTGCTGCATGCCTCGGGGGCGTCCGAGCCCGTGCTGACCGCGGCCGCGTCGGTGTGCATGAGCGCGGCGGCTCGGCTGGGACGTGATGCCCAGGCGCGGCAGGTGTTGGAAGACCTGGGGCTCATTCCCAAGCGGACCGCATTGACGCTCGCGGAGGCTCCTCGCGAGCCGTCCACGTCCGCGGAAGCCTCTCCGGCCGGGCCGGCGCCCGAGGCCCGGATTGGCAGGAGCGCCGCGACGGTGGAGATGTCCCTGCCGTTGCTCCAGGCCATGCTCGCCGCGTCCACCGGGCAGCTCGTGAGCGCCAGTCCTGAGGCCTCGAAGCCTGCAACCCTTGAGGCGGAGGCTCCTGCCGCGCCGAGCCCCGAGCCCTCGGGGCCCGCTGCCGCCGCATCCGAGAGCCCCACAACACCGAGTCCTGTGTCCGCCGAGGCGGCGGCTCCCCAAGCCGAGCCCGCTCCCGTCGCCGTCACGTCGTTCGAGAGCCCGAAGCAGGCTGCGCCGGAGCCTCCCCCCGCGGAAGCAGCAGTCAGCGACGAAGCCAGCGAGGAGTTCGCCGCCCCCGGCGATGAGCAGGAAGACGAAGCGCTCAGTGCCGAAGAAGGCGTACCGCTGACCGAGCTGTTCGAGATCCCCGAGGAGGAGGCGCCTCACTCCGAGCCGCCGGTCTTCGCCGCCGAAGAGAACCCCGAGGAAGAGGTCGAGCCCGAGCCCGAGGAGCCGCCCCCTCCCGCCGAGCCGGTGGACGATGCCGCGGCCCAGCAGCGGTTGGAGGCGCAGCTCATCGCGCGCAAGTCCTGGCGCGAGCTGGCCCAGTTCTATCTGGCCCGCGCCGATCGCGCGAAGGATCCGGGGCTCCGCGCCGAGGCCCTGACCCGGCTCGCGGAGTTGATGGAGAACGAGCTGAGCGATCCCTCCGGCGCCGCGCGCATCTACCGGGAGATCGTCACGCTCACGGGCGATCGCGACGCCTTGAAGGAGCAGGTGCGGCTGCTGGCTCAGCGCGGAGATCCCACGCTGGTGCGGCGGGCCCTGGATGAGGCCGTGCAGAGCGCGCGCACCCCCAAGGCCCGCGCCGCCGCCCACCTCACTCGCGCCGAGCGCTCGCTCGAAGCGGGAGAGCCGGCCCAGGCCAAGGCGGACTTCGAGACGGCGGAGGCGCTCACGCCCGGGATGCTCCTGGTGCTCGCGGGCCTCGTGCGCTGCGTGCCCAACGCCGATCGGCCCATGATGGCCAGCCGCCTGCGGTCCGCGCTCGCCGCCGCTCCCAGGCGCGCTCCGGATCGGCTCGATGCCCTGCGCACGCTCGCCTCCGTCGCCGAGGACTCGCTGAAGGACGCGAGGCTGGCGCAGTGGGCCTGGACGGAGGTGCTCTCCGAGGAGCCCGGTGAGGGCCACGCCCGCGAGCGGCTCCTGGTGCTGGCGCGAGAGCTGAGAGACAAGGGCGCGCTCGGGCAGCTCCTGCGAGAACAGCTCGCCCGCGAGCCCCGAGGCCCCGCCGCGCGGCTGGCCCGGATGGAGCTGGTGTCCGCGCTGGAGGACGCGGGAGACATGGACGGCGCGCTCACCGAGCTGCGCCAGGCCGTGCGCTTCGAGCCCGGCCACAAGGAGGCATGGCTGCTGCTGGCGGACCGGCTCACCGAGCGCGGGCAGATCGGCGAGGCCGCCTGGGCGCTGGACAATGCCGCCTCCGCCATGGAGGACGAGGCCGAGCGCCTGCGCACCTGGATCCGCCTGGCCAGCTTCTGCCACAACGTGCTCAAGGATCCGGTCCGCGCGGAGATGTACTCGCGGCGCGCGGAGAACCTCCGCCGCTCCCTGGAGGACAAGAGCGCGCCGCCCGTTCCGGAGCTGCCGCGCAGCGCTCCTCCTCCTCGCCGGGATCCGGGCCCCACGGGCGCTCGCACGCAGATCCTGATTCCACCGCCGGGGAGCGTGGAGCTGACCCCCTCGGGCCAGTCCTTCCCGCCCACCGGCGACGAGTCCAAGACCGACATCCACGAGCCGGCCCAGAGCCTTCCGGATCACTCCCGGCCCACCATCGAGTTCTCCGCGGTGACGTTCCCCGGGGACAAGATGCCCTTCGCCGACGAGGAGCCGACGGCGACCGAGGCCCCCGAGGGCTTCGTTCCCCCCGGCTCCGAGCCCGCCAAGGCCGCTGCTTCGTCCGAGAAGGCGTCTCCGCCCGCCTCGGCCCCCAAGAAGAACCTGGGCAAGAAGCTCAAGATCGAGAAGGTGGATCCGTCTCGTGAGCTGGACTCGCTCCTGGGCCAGGATCAGGAGGAGTCCGACCACACCAGTCCGTACCTGTCGGCCTGGTCCATGAAGAGACCTCCTCAGCTCTCCAAGCCGCCGAAGGACAGCGCGCCCTCGAAGCCGCCCGCGGCGGGGGGACGCAGGGCCTCCTCGGACAAGGTGCCCGCGGCGAAGTCCTCGGAGAAGGCCACCGCCCGGATGAGGAAGGTGCGCCCCGGACAACGGGATGAGAGTCCGCCGCCGCCTCCTCCTCCCGAGCCGGAAGCGCCGCCCGCTCGCGCCAGGCCCCCCGTCATGGAGGACACCGCGCCGGGCCGCCGGGCCGCGATGAAGCCTCCGCCTCGGGAAGCCGCGTCGAACTCCACCGGGAGCCGCCCGGCGCTGGCTGCCTCCGCTCAGGCTTCTGGGGCCTCGAAAGCGGCGAGCACTCCCAAGCGCCAGGAGCCCGCGGAGTCGGCCTTCGCCCAGGTCTCGCCTCAGGAGCCGGAGGGCCCGCCCGCGTACAGCAGCGCTCCCGTCCAGCACACCTCGTTCATCTCCTGGGAGGCGCCTCCCGGAAAGATGGAGCCCGTGCGCCGCGTGGCGCGTGCGCGAGGCGCCCCCACCGCCCCCAAGGCCCCGCCGCCTGAGTCGCCCGGCGCCGAGCCCGCGGTGTTCAAGAAGGTCCGCGAGTACCCGCTCGACGACAAGCTCTACCTCCAGATCGCGGAGTACTTCGAGAACCGGGGCGACACGGAGCGCGCCGAGCTGATGCGAGAGATCGCCGACGCGATCGAGGGCCGGGAGAGTTCCAATCCGCGCCCTCCGCGCCAGCCCCTCTCGACGGAGGATCGTTTCGGGCTGCGCCACCCGACGTTGCGCTCTCCCGCGGGGGAGCTGCTCGCGTGCGTGGGCGTGGCGCTCTGCCGCCTCTTCCCCGTGCATGGCCGGGCCGCTGGCACCAATGAGCCGCTGCGCGCGAACCTGGGGCCCGGAGCGCCCGCGGCCATGGAGGCCCTCGAGGCCACGGAGCGGCTGTTCGGCACCCGGGTGCCCGAGGTGGTGCTCTCCGAGGACAACGGCCCGCCCTTCTCGCTCGTCTTCACGAACTCGCCGCGGTTGCTCGTGGGCAAGCAGGCCGTGCGCCAGGTGCTGCCCGCCGCGGAGCTGCGCTTCTACGCGGGCCGCGCGCTCATCTGCCTCGGGCCGGATCTGCTGGCCCTGCGCAGCCTCAAGAAGGATCAAGTCCTGCGCGGCCTGGCGCTGCTCTCCACGGTGCTCAAGGACGGCAAGGCCACGAGCCTCGAGGCCCGCGTGGTGCGGGAGACCTTGGAGGCCCACCAGCTCGAGCAGGCCGCCGCGCTGTACGGCCCCGCCACGCGCCAGTTCGACGTGTCGGCGATGGCGGACGCGGCCCGGGACTCTGCCAACCGCGCGGGGCTCATCGCCTGCGGAGCGGTGGGGCCGGCGCTCGCGGCGCTGAAGATGAAGCGGGCCCTGGAGCGCGAGGTGGTGGAGCTGGTGCGCTTCGCCGCCTCCGAGCGCTACTTCCAGCTGCGCACCACGCGCTGAGGCGGCTCAGCCCACCTGCAGCTTGATGGAGAGGGCCAGCATCCGGCTCTTCGGCCCACCGAGATCCTGCCGGTAGCCAATGTCGATGCCGCCGCCCTCGCCCGTGAGGAAGCCCAGGCCCAGGCCGAGCTGCGAGGTCTGCTTGAACCCGTCATACGAGTACCCCAGGCGCACGGGGATGGCCTCGCCGAGGATGTACTCGACGCCGCCGTGGTAGGTGTAGATGGGCTTGGGGGCCGATTGGAAGTCTCCCAGGACGTCCGCCGCCAGGGTGAACAGCCCCGTGAGGAAGCCCATGTGGGCCGAGTAGTACCGGGTGAGCTCCGCGTTGTGCGTGTCGATGAGGTTGTGGCCGGAGACGCCCAGGGTGAGGCCCTCGTTGAAGCGCACCAGCAGGCCGGCGTCCGCGGTGGTGGCGTTGGCCAGGATCAGCCCGTTGCCCTTCAGGTAGCGGACCGACGTGCCGATCAGCACTCCCGGGGTGATGGGCAGCGCGAAGGCCAGCGTGCTGAAGTGCCCCGTGTCCCGGGCTCCCGCGTGGCTGAGGCTGACGAGGTGATAGTCCAGGCCGGCCGCCAGATCGCTCGTCTTGCCGTCCATCACGGACACGCCGCCAAAGGCCCCATGGTTGTGGGCGTCCCACGCGCCGTGCAGCTCCATCCGGTACATCTTCCAGAGGGCCAGGGAGGCGGGGTTGCCCAGCACGGCCTCGGTGCCCATCCCGAGTGCCCGGTAGGCTCCTCCCATGGCGAAGCTGCGCGCGCTCTGGAGATCGCGCAGATCCTCCACGTTGCCAGTCTGGGCGAGGCCAGGAGTGGACACACACAACGCCAACAGGAGCATCAATCGGTGAGGCATGGGGCCCGCATCCTATCCGCCTTGATGCCTCGGGGGGCGATCACTAGATTCGAGCGCCCATATGCCTGCTCCCTCACCGAAGCCAGCGCCCCGCTTGCGCAAAGGCCCCCATCGCCTCGTCGTCCTGGTGGGAGCGCTCACCGCGCTGTCCGCGGGAGCGTACGTGCTGCCTGGGGCCTCCATCCTGCGCCGGATGACCGGAGGGCAGGATGAGAGCCAGCCGACCTCGGCTCGTGTGGACGGCTCATTTGTCTTCTCCGGGCCGGCGGTGAGGGAGGCCGCCGCGGCGCTCAACCTCCCCACGGAGCGCTCCGAGCTGGTGGCCGACGGGGCCATCCTCCTGAAGACGCCAGGGCGCTGCCGCTTCGAGCTGGCCGTGCCGGAGGGCAACAAGCTGGCGGTGGTGCAGGCCGGCGGGCGCCGCCGCGTGGAGGGCACGGAGATTCCCTCGCTGTCGGCGGCCATGAGCCAGCTGTGCCCGCTGCTCGCGGTGCGCGCCACCTCGGAGCATGACACCGAGACCCGGGATGCCGTGGAGCAGCACCTCCAGGGCCTGGGCATCGCCACGCGCACCACGTCGCTGGCGCGCTTCGGCGGCGAGGTGGCGTACGTGCTGGGCGATCCCGAAGAGGGGAAGCCCCAGTTCTGGGTCTATAAGGACGCCTTCCGTCCGGCCCGCGTGCGCTGGAAGGACAAGGCCGGCACGGCGTGGGATGTGCGCTTCATCGACTACACCTCGCCGGCCACCGGCGAGTGGATGCCTCGGAGCATCGAGGTGTGGCGCGAGGGCCAGCGCACCGTGCGCTTCACCGCCATCAAGTCGGACCCGCACGCGCCGCTGGCCGACAAGCTGTTCTCTCCCTGAGAACTTGCGATTCCATGGGCGCAAATGCCGCCCAAAATCGCCGCTAATCGCCCGCGGGGCCTCAGCTCTCGCACACCGTCGAAGGAGTGGTAGGCCCGCGGAATCAGGCGGCTCCCCTCTTCATGACGCGGTGCGCAGAAATCTGGAAACTTTTTTGAGGCCTCCTGGACAATTGCAGGCAGAGCCAACGCCCCTCGGGCCGGACTTCTCGGGGCGTTCTCTCAGGGAACACATTTATGCTGAACCGCGCAGCACGCTCGAGTGACACCCGAACCGCCCGGATGAAGCAGGCCGCCGCCGTGGCGCTCCATCCGAACGCGCTCCTGGCGAAGTTCCTGCCCATGGGGGCCTCGGCGGCCACGGCGCGGCAGGCTGGGCTGTCGGCCGGCATCTGCGCCTCGCACAAGATGGCGCTGGCGGATCTGCCTCGGCTGCGCCAGCACCAGGCCGCCTTCGAGGCCGCCGCGCTGAAGCATGGACTGCCGCCCGCGCTGCTGGCCGCCATCGCCAGCCGCGAGTCTCGCGGGGGCGCCTCGCTCGACAGCAATGGGCTCATCGGCGGGGGCGAGGGCTTCGGGATGATGCAGCTCGACTCGCGCTACCACTCTCCGCGCGGCGGGGCTCATAGCGCCGAGCACATTCACCAGGTGGCGGGCATCCTCGAGCGGCTGCTCGAAGAGGTGAAGGCGAAGCACCCGGGCTGGCCCGCCGAGCAGCAGCTCCGAGGCGCGGTGGTGGCGTACGACGCGGGCGTGGACAACGTGCGGGCGATCAAGGACATGGATCGCGGCACCGCGGCGGAGGACTACTCCAACGACGTGTGGGCGCGGGCGCAGGCGCTGGCTCCGCACTTCGGCGGCACGGCCGGCTCGGCGGAGAGCCCCTCGTCGCCGGCCCCCACCACTGGCACCTTTCGCTTCCTGAAAGAGGGCGGCCGGGTGGTGCTGGGCGTCCCCGTTCGCATGTGAGCGGCTCCGCGGGCCCGGCCCTGCACCCCCTCGGGTGACAGGGCATGCTTGAAAGTGGCTCCCAGCGGCTGCCCACCCCTATTCTGGGGGGCATGTTCGATTACGAGCGAACGGAACTCTGGAAGCGAACGCTGGGGGACCGGGCCGGGGATGCGGACCAGGCAGCGCGGGCCCACCTGTGCGAGCAGCTGCGGCGAGCGTGGCGGCGCGCCAGCCAGGTCGCCGAGCAGATCCGGAGCGCCTATCCCACGCTGAAGTCCCAGGGAGGCAGCCGCTTCGTGGCGCTGTGGGAGCGAGTCGATCTCATCCTCGGCCCCGAGTACCCGCTCAACGCCGCGGAGGCCTTCGTGCTGGGCGGCGCGCTGCTCATCTACGATCTGGGCTTCGGGTTGGCGGGCCTGCCGGGCGGAGAGGTGGAGCTGCGCAAGACGCAGGAGTGGCGGGACGCGCTGGCCACGTGCATCCGCCGGGAGACGGATCGCGCGCCCACCCCCTCCGAGATGGCGAAGCCCACGGAGGAGTACGTCCAGCTGGCCACCGAGGACGCGCTCCACCTGCTGGCGGTGAAGCACTCGCGGAAGCTGGGCGTGGCGCCGTTGAAGGGGAAGGGAGGCGAGGAGCTGCAGCTCATCGAGGACTCGGCGCTGCGGTCGCGGTTCGGAGAGCTTCTGGGGGAGCTGGCCTACAGCCACGGCTGGGACGTGGCGGAGGTGGGCCGGGTGTTCGCGGCGCGCAGGCTGGAGGTGCCCGCGCCGATTCCGCCGGACTGGACGGTGGATGCGCTGAAGGTGGCCGCCGCGCTGCGAGCCGCGGACACGGTGCTCGTCGAGGAGCGCCGCCGCAAGCTCAGCCATCCGACGCTGGTGCATGATCGCCTGCTGTACTCCGCCGGAGAGCCGTTCGCCCGAGGCGAGGCGGAGATGTTCTGGGCCTGCTTCGAGGCGCTGCGGAAGATCGATCGGGATCTGCACGACGTGGACCTGCTGCTCGCGGCGAGCGGCCGGCCGCGCTTCCAGGCGCGAGGCGTGGTGGACGCGGATGACGCGACCCGGCTCGCCACCCACGTGAGGACGCAGGGGTGGACGCCGGTGGACGCCCGGGTGCACGTCTCGGACGTGCCGAGCCTCATCGCGCAGATCGGCGGGGCGCAGCTCTACCGCAAGGACCCCTCCGTCCCGCTGCGAGAGCTGATCCAGAACGCGGCGGACGCGGTGCGGGCCCGGCGGGTGCTGGCGGGGCTGAAGGAGGACTGGGGCTCCATCACCGTGAGGGTGGGGCGGGACGCGAATGGGCGCTGGATCGAGGTGGCAGACACGGGCCTGGGCATGACGGACCGGGTGCTGACGCGGCACCTGCTCGACTTCGGGACGAGCTACTGGATGACAGAGGACATGCGCCGGGAGTACCCGGGGCTGGCGGCCAGCGGGTTCGTGCCGGCGGGCCGGTTCGGCATTGGCTTCTTCTCCGTGTTCATGTGGGGCGAGCGGCTGCGGGTGATCTCCCAGCCGTTCCAGGTGGAGGAGACGCACGTCCTGGAGTTCGACAACGGGCTGGGCGCGCACCCCATTCTGCGGCCCGCGGAGCCGGAGGAGCAGCTCCCCGAGGGCGGCACCCGCGTGCGCGTGTGGCTGTCACGCGAGCGGGACTGGGAGCAGATGCTCCTGGACCGCAGCGATCAGTGGGACCACTGGTCCGAGTCCGAGGAGCGCATCGCGTTCACGGATCTGCTCGGGCGGATCGCGCCCACGCTGGATGTGACGCTGAAGCTGGAGGAGCGCCCCGGGCAGGTGACGACGGTCGTCGAGGCCAGCGACTGGCGGACGCTGGATGCGACGAAGCTGCTGCGGCGCATCGGCAACACGGCGCGCGGCGTGAACACGGCGCTGATGGAGTTCCTGGCGCCCATGGTGCGCCCGGTGCTCGACGCGAACGGGCAGACCATTGGGCGCATCTGCATTGCCTCGGGGGCGATGCAGCGGTGGGCGGGCCTGTCGGTGATCACCGCGGGCGGGCTGCGGGCGCGGTACTCGCGAGAGTTCACCGGCGCGCTGCTGGGCTCCACGGACGTGGCCACGCGAGACGACGCGGAGCCGCTGGCGCTGCGCGAGGATCTGGCGCGGTGGGCGACGGAGCAGGCCCGGCTGTGGGAGCGCTACCAGCTCAACTTCGAGGGCTACGAGCTTCACAAGCGGTTGGATATTGGCCTGGCGGTGCTCTCGTGCGGAGGCGAGCCGGGAGGGCTGCCCATCGGCTACCGCGCCGGCACGCCGATGACGCTGGCGATGCTCCAGGAGTTCGTGGGCGAGCGAGACCAGGTCACGCTGGTGGACGGCTCGGAGCGCCCGGTGCGCAAGTTCCCGGATCTGATCGTCATCCCGTGTCACGAGGCGGGCCACACGGCCGCGGGCCGGCTGCTGGTGCACCTGCCCGCGCTGATGGGGGTTTATATCGCTCGGGCCTGGGGGGCGACGATCCACGACGTGGCGGCGAACGTGCAGGTGTCCGAGAAGGAGTGGTCGCCGACGGACGGGCGCAAGCGGAGGACCTGGGTGTTCAATCGCCCGTCGATGCTGCGCCTCCACTGAGCGGGCGGGCCCCACGCGCTGGAGCGCCCAGGCGCAGTCGGGCGAGCACCGCGATCACCGCACGTGCTGGTAGAGGCGCAAGAGCGTGTGCGGTGAGACCCCGAGCCGGTACAGCAGGGGGAAGCCGTTCACCGCCAGGAAGTAGAAGACCGGGCGTGCGAGGAACCTTCTCCCGGAGACCGTGACGCGCGCATCCACCGTGCGGATGCGGCCGACTCGCCACAGCCTCCGGGAGAGCTCCAGGTCCTCCATCAAGGGTTGCGCGGGGAAGCCGCCCACGGCCCGGAAGGCTTCGGCGCGGACGAAGAGGGCCTGATCTCCATAGGGATGGCGCGTGTAGCGCGAGCGCAGGTCCGCCAGGTGCAAAAGCGGTCCGAGGCGCGAGCGTCCGACATCATCCACGGTCCAGGTCTTGAAGGCTCCGGCGACCACGCGCGGATCTTCCAGGGCAGCGGCGATATGGCGGGGCGCGTCGGGCGGCAGGGCCACGTCGGCGTGGAGGAAGAGGAGCACGGAGCCGCGGGCGCCTTCGGCTCCGGCATTCATCTGCGAGGCTCGGCCGCGGGGCGCGGAGAGCACGGTGACCTTCGGGAAGGCTCGGGCCTGTTCCACGGTGGCGTCGGTGCTCCCGCCGTCCACCACTCGGATCTCGGCGATGCCGTTCATCGCGGCGAGTTCTTCGAGGCGCTGGCGGATGCGCTGCTCCTCGTTGAGCACGGGGAGGATGACGGAGATCACCGCGCGGGCCTCCGGAGCGTGGCGAGCGCCTCCGCCGTAGCGGGAGCTTGGAGCCGTCCTTCGCGCAACTCTGCCTCCAAGCGCTCGAGATCGGCAGGCACATCCACATCGAAGAACGGCGCGATGCGTGCCACGGTGAGCCCGAGGGACTTCAGGCGCTCCTCGGTCCGAGCCAGCGTCTCCGGCTGGCTCCAGGGGAGGTTCGCCAGGGCTCCCACCGGCAACCGGCGCAGGGCGAGCAGGTAGAACCCCCCATCATCGCTCGGGCCGAAGACAGCGTCCGCGTCCGCCAGCGCTGCATGAGCGGCTTCCAGGTGAGCCAGCGGCAGCCCCGGGCTGTCCGCACCGAGCGCCATGACAGCCGGGCAGAGTCCCAGGCCTCGGTGGAGGATGTTCTCCATGCGAGCGCCCAGATCGCCGGTGCCCTGTTGCCAGACCTCGACGGGAGCGGGCAGCAGGCCCTCGGGCCACGGCCCCGTCGAGGCAAGCACCGGCCGCGCCCACGGCAACCGTGTCACCGTCGCCCAGGTATCGGTAAGGAACGCCCGCGCCAATGTCGCGGCGCCCTCGGTGCCCACGGCGGGGGCCAGCCGCGTCTTGGCATCACCTGCGCGGGGAGGCTTGGCGAAGACACAGAGCGCAACACCCGTCATGGCTCACCGCCGCCACGCGAGGAAGCGCGTCAGGAAGTTCTTCGCCCGAGGCGTGAGGCGGCGGCGGTTCCAGGCATCCCCGAGCCGTTTCAGCACCTCGCCCTGGGTGGGGTAGGGCAGCACCGTGTTGGCCAGCGCTCCCACCGTGAGCCCCTGGGTCATCGCCAGCGCCAGCTCGCCGATGTTTTCTCCCGCGTGCGCGCCGACGATCGTTCCTCCCAGCAGCTTTCCGGTCTTTGCCTCCACGTGGAGGCGCCCGAAGCCCTCGGTCTCGCTCTCCAGGATGGCCCGGTCCACCGAGGCCATCGGTACCGTCAGCGTCACCACCTCCTCGCCGCGAGCCGTGGCCTCCTCGGCGCTCAGGCCCACGTGGGCTACCTCCGGATCCGTGTACGTGCACCACGGGATGACCAGCGCGCTGGCCTTCTTGCGGCCCAGGAACAGCGCGTTCTGCAATGCCACTCGCGCCAGCGCGTCCGCGGCATGGGTGAACTTGAAGCGCGAGCAGATGTCCCCCGCTGCGTACACCCGCGAGTTCGACGTGCACAGCCGATCATCCACCTCCACGCCCTGCGGCCCGGCCCGCACTCCCGCGGCCTCCAGGTTCAGGGACTCTAGCTCCGGGGCTCGGCCCGTGGAGAGCAGCAGCGTCTCTCCGTCCACCGCGCCCACCGCGCCACCGCGCTCGAAGTGGACGCGCTTCGCCGCGCTGTGGACCTCCACGTGGGTGACCTGGACGCCCAGGTGCAGGGTGATGCCCTCCGATTCGAAGCGCTGCCTCAGCAACGTGCTCGCCGCAGGATCCTCGCGTGGAAGCAGGCGCTCCTCCTTCCCGATGAGCACCACTCGCGAGCCGAGCCGCCGGAACGCCTGCGCCAGCTCGCAGCCAATCGGCCCGCCTCCCAGCACCACGATTCGCGGCGGCAGGGCGGTGAGGGTGAAGACCGTCTCGTTCGTGAGATAGCCCGCCTCTTCGAGCCCCGGAATGGAGGGCACCGCCGGCTTGCCTCCGGAGGCGATGAGCGCTCGGGAGAAGGTGAGCCGCTGGCCCTCCACCTCCACCGCGTCCGGCGCGACGAAGCGGCCCTCTCCCAGGTACACGTCCACGCCCAGGCCCTTGAAGCGCTCGGCCGAGTCGTGCTGTGCGATGCCCGCGCGCAGGGAGCGCACCCGCTCCATGACGCGCGAGAAGTCCACCTGGGGCTCTCCGGCCTCCACGCCATAGGCCCGAGCATCTCGCACGGTGGCCGCCACTCGCGCCGAGCGGATCAACGCCTTCGAGGGCACGCAGCCGAAGTTGAGGCAATCACCGCCCATGAGGCGCCGCTCGATGAGGGCCACCCGAGCCCCCAATCCCGCCGCGCCCGCCGCAGCCACCAGCCCCGCGGTGCCCGCGCCGATGACGACCAGGTTGTAGCGGCCCTCGGGGGTGGGGTTCTTCCACTCCTGGGGATGAACGCGCGCGGCGAGCGTGGCGTCGTGGGCATCTCCATCGAGCAGGTGCAGGGCTTTCTTCACGGCGTAACCTTCTCGGAAGAGGAGGGAGCAGTCGATGCCGGAGCCGCCTGGTGCAGCGCCGAGTCCAACGCGCGCCGGGCGATCCGGGTGAGGATCACGGTGACGCCGACGGTGGCCACCAGCCCGCCCCAGAAGAGGACGCGGCCCCACGGCCCGCTGTCCGGACGGTGGCCGCTGGTGAGCTGGGTGACGCTCGTTACCAGCGAGCCCAGGTACACATAGAGGAGCGTCCCGGGGAACATGCCCACCACGGAGGCGATCACGTAATCCCTCAAGCGCACCCGCGTGAGCCCGAGCGCATAGTTCAAGATGTTGAACGGGAACAGCGGCGACAGGCGCAGGAGCAGCACCACCCGGAAGCCCTGCGCCCCCACCGCCGCGTCCACCGCGCTGAAGCGCGAATCCCCGGCGATGCGCCGAGCCACCCGCTCGCGCAGCACCGTGCGCCCCAGCAGGAAGGCCGCCACCGCGCCCACGTTGCTCGCGAGCATCACCAGCAGCGTGCCGTACACCGGCCCGTAGGCGAAGCCCGCGCCCAGCGTGAGGATGGAGCCGGGCAGCACCAGCACCGTGGCCACCACGTACGCGCCGAAGAAGACGGCCGCCCCCAAGAGCCCCATGTCCCGGATGCGCTCGATCAGCCCCAGCAGCCACGCGTTGACGGGCAGCAGGAAGACGACGGCTCCCAGGGCCGCGAGGGCCACCAGCCACAACGCTGCGCGTCGGCTCTTCATCTCGGCCCACCCTCCGGAGGAGCCTGCCTCCCGTGGAGGTTCCTCCCGCTGAGGTTCCAGTCGTAATCGAGGAACTCCCCGGCGTCTCCCTTCTTGCCGGGTAGGACGAGCAGGACGGCGAGGGCCGCCCCGCGTGTTCTAGGGAACATCATGGAGCACTCTGCTTTTTCAGGTAGCGAAGGTCTGGGGCTGCCGTCCACTCCAAGTGGTACGTCGGATCGCACCGCGGGTTGCACGACGTGGCGGGAAATGGTCGTGTCGGATCACTCCGCTACTGTGAACCCCGTGAGCTCGTCTGCTTCCCTTGCTTCCGTCGCTGTCGGCCGCCCTGTCCGGGGGGAGTTCACCTATGTCGTCCCGGAGACACTCTCGGGGCGCCTGGCTCCCGGCCAGCGGGTGCTGGTGCCCTTCGGGCGTGGCACCGCGCTCGGCTTCTTCCTGGGGCCTGCCTCCCAGCCCGCCGAGGAGGGGATCCAGCTCAAGCCCATCCAGCGCGTGCTGGAGGAGTCTCCCTCCCTTCCGCCGGATCTGATCGCCCTGCTGCGCTTCGCCGCCGAGCACTACCGCTACCCGCTCGGTGAGGTGATCCGCGGCGCGCTCCCGCCCGGGCTCTCCAAGGCCGAGGACGAGAAGGAGGCCCGGCCGGATGTGCAGCACTTCGCGGTGGCGCTCGTGGCCGAGCCGCCCGCCGAGCTGCGCCGCGCTCCCTCCCAGTCCGCCGCGCTCGCCTACCTGCTGGCCGTGGGAGGCCGGGCGCCCGTGGAGGAGGTGGCCCACGCCATCCCTGGCGGGCGCGAGACGCTGAGGAAGCTCGCTAGCCGCGGCATGGTCCGCCTGGAGGAGCAGGTGCTCAAGCCGGGCGTGCGCGAGGGGTTGGCCCAGGGCCGTCCCGAGGTGCTCACCCCCGAGCAGGATGTGGCGGTGAAGGCCCTGCGGTACTCGCTGGAGATGGGCGGCTTCCAGACGGTGCTGCTCCACGGCGTCACTGGCAGCGGCAAGACGGAGGTGTACCTGCGCGCGGTGGAGCATGCGCTCTCGCAGGGCAAGGGCAGCCTCGTGTTGGTGCCCGAGATTGCGCTGACGCCGCAGCTCGTGGGCCGCTTCCGCAGCCGGTTCGGCTCGGACGTGGCGGTGCTGCACTCGGGCCTGAAGGATCGCGAGCGGCTCTTTCACTGGCAGGCGCTTCGCAAGGGCACCGTGCGGATCGCTGTCGGGGTGCGCTCGGCCATCTGGGCGCCGGTGGAGAACCTGGGCCTGCTGGTGGTGGACGAGGAGCATGATCCATCCTTCAAGCAGGAGGACAAGCTCCGCTACAACGCTCGCGACATGGCGGTGATGCGCGGCAAGCAGGCCGGGGCGCTGGTGGTGCTCGGCTCGGCCACGCCCTCGCTGGAGTCCCTGGAGAACGCGCGCCGTGGGCGCTACCGCCTGCTGGAGATGAAGAACCGCGTGGATGACAGGCCCATGCCCACCATCGAGCTGGTGGACTTGCGCATCGAGCGGCCGCGCGACGGCGGCCCCGTCACGGAGGAGGCGCCCATCCTCTCGCAGCCGCTGCTGGATGCGATGCAGCAGACGCTCGATCGCGGCCAGCAGACCATCCTCTTCCTCAACCGCCGCGGCCACAGCACCTTCATGCTGTGCGAGGTGTGCGGGCTGACGCTCAAGTGCTCCGAGTGCGACGTGTGCCTCACGCTGCACCGGGCCGCCTCGCGCGTCATGTGCCACTACTGCGGCCTGGCCACCCCCGTGCCCGAGCGCTGCCGCGAGTGCACCGGCCCCATGCTCCGGCTGGGCATTGGCACCGAGCGCGTGGAGGCCGAGGTCGCCGAGCGCTTCCCCCAGGCCCGCGTCGCGAGGCTGGATAGGGACGCGGCCACCAGCGGCGAGCGCGTCACCGAGCTGCTGGCCGCCTTCGCCCGGCGGGAGATCGACATCCTGGTGGGCACGCAGATGGTGGCCAAGGGCCATGACTTCCCGGGCGTCACCCTGGTGTGCGTGGTGATGGCGGACACCTCGCTGGCCATCCCGGACTTCCGCGCCGCCGAGCGCACCTTCCACCTGTTGACCCAGGTGTCCGGCCGCGCCGGGCGAGGCAAGGACCCGGGCCGGGTGCTGGTGCAGACCTACAATCCGGACTCCGAGCCGGTGAGGCGGGTGCTCGCCCATGACTTCGAGGGCTTCTCCCAGCAGGAACTGGAGTGGCGCAAGGCCCTGGCGTACCCTCCTTTTACCCGGTTGGCGGCCATCCGCCTCGAGGGCGAGCACCCGGAGCAGACCGCCAGCGTGGCGCGGATGCTCGGGGACTTCCTCTCCCGGCGCATGCCTCCGCCTTCCGCCGGGGTGCGCCTGCTGGGGCCGGCGTTGGCGCCCATCTCCCGCCTCCGGGGCCGGACGCGCTGGCAGCTCCTTTTGAAGGGGCCCACCCATGCGGCGCTCGCTCCGCTGCTCGCCCGCCTGGAGGTGAAGCTGGAGGACATTCCGGCAGGGGTCAAGGTCACGATCGACGTGGATCCGGGTGCGATGCTGTAGACTCGCGCGGCTTCCATGGCCGCCCTGGTCCTCCTCGTCCACGACGACATCGCCACCATCGCCACTGTCCGCCGGCTTCTCTCGCGGGAGGGGCATGAGGTCATCCTCGCCACGTCCGTCGCGGACGCCCTCATCGCCTTCGGCCACTACCAACCCGCGCTGATCATCCTGGCGCCGGCGGTGGAGAGCGGCCGGGGCAACCTGGTGCTGGAGGAGCTGGCGCAGCACCCGGAGGGGCACAAGGCGCGGCTGCTGCTGGTGGGCGAGTCCATCCCCGGCTACAGCCTGCCGGCGTCGGCCCTGCCGCTGGATCCGCCCAATTTCCTTCAGACCGTGAACCAGATGCTCCGGAACCCCGCGCAGGGGGAGGATTGGCAGGTCCAGGAGGCGCACACCCTCGCCGTCCCCCACGCCGAGGCGCCCGCGGAGTCCGATCCGTGGCAGGTGCCTCCGCCCTCGGAGCGGAGCAATCCGGCGCTGGCCAATGCCCTCTTCGGGGACATGGGCGTGGCCCCGCAGGTGGGCTGGGAGCCCGAGCCGGTGGGTGCGCAGAGCCCGCCTGTGGAGCAGGAGCCGGTCCCCGCTCCGCAGGACGCCCTCGCCATGGACGCGAGCTTCGAGCAGATGCCCCCGCGGGTAGAAGCCGAGGCCTCGCCGGAGATGACGCTCGCCACGCACGAGCCTTCCATGCCGGCGCCCGAAGCCGCGCAGGCTGCGTTCACGTTCGTCGCCAGTGAGCCTGTCTCCGAGCAGGAGGCCCGGGCCGTGGCGTCGGATCCCATCCTCATGGATTCGATGGATGAGGGGATGGACGCCAGCCCCTCCGAGGACTCGGGGCCCGCCACGCTCGAGCCTTCGGCTGGAGGGGTGGACTTCTCCGCGGCAGAGGAGATCACCGTCCAGGATCCGGCGGCCCCCTCGCTCCCGGAGGCCGCGCCGGCTGCCGAGCCCCGTGAGGATGAGCTGCGGCGCATGGAAGAGGAGGTGCGCCACGAGGCCGCCGCGCGCCGTCGCCGGAAGCTGGAGGCGAACTCCGAGCTTGTCCCCCCGCCCGAAGCTCCCGAGGCAAGCCCCGCTGAGCAGTCTCTGGCTCAGGAGAAGGATCCGGCCGAATCGTTCGTGGCCGTGCCCGCGGAAGAGGCGTTCTCGCTCTCGGAGGAGGACGCAGCTTCGGCTGGAAAGGACGGCCCTCGCGTGAAGGGCTGGGGATCGATTGGCGCGGACGCGGGCGTAACGGACGGGAGCGTGGAGGCGGAGCTCCGCGCGGAAGCCGAGCGCCTGGCTCAGCTCGAGATCGACGCGGCCCTGGCCCGCGAGCAGGCGGAGCTGGCGGCAGCGAGGCCAACGCCCCCGGTGGCGGCGGCACCCCAGTTGGGAGAGGAAGGCTTCTTCCAGATCGATTCTCCCGCGGGCGCGGACGAGGCGAGGGCTCGGGCCTTGGAGGCCGCCGAGGCCGAGCTGCGCGCTCTGCGCGGAGAGCCCTCGGTTCCGGCCGCCGTGCCGGAGGCGGCTCCTCCGGTGGAGGCCGCGGCGGCAAGCGAGACGCCAGAACCCCCCGCGCCCACGCTGCAGGAGCGGATGGAGCGCACGCAGCGCTGGGCTCAATTCAGGGAGGGGGCGGACCCCCTGACTGCCCAGGAGCGGATGGAGCGCACGGCCCGCTGGGCTCAATTCAAGGATGGGGCGGACAGCACGCTGCAGGAGCGGATGGAGCGCACGGCGCGCTGGGTGCAGTTCGGCACGCCGGAGCCCCGGCCGCCCCAGGAGCAGGCGACGCACTCGCTGCAATGGGTGGAGCCGGGGACCGCGCCGGCCGAGCCTTCCGTGTCCGAGGAGCTGTCGTCGCAGCAGTTGGCGGAGTTCACCTCGGAGATCGAGCCACCTCCTGTGGTGGATGATCTGTCGGCTCCTCCGGTGGAGGAGGCGCAGGAGTCAGAGGCAGAGCCTGCGCCCAAGCCGGAGGATCCCGAGTCCCGCGAGCTGATGAGGGCCGCTCGGGCCGAGCTGGAGCAGGAGTCCACGCTCCGTCTCCAAGCCGAGCACGAGGCCGAGTTGGAGCGAGGCCGCACCGAGTCGCTGAAGAGCGAGCTCGAGCGCGAGGCCGCGCTGCGCGCCGAGGTGGAGGCGGCGAAGGCCCAGGCCGAGGCGGCCCTGGCCGAGGCGGAGGCGGCACGGGAGCGGCAGGAGGCCCTGCGGCGCGCGGAGGAGGAGCTGCGGCAGAAGGCGGAGCAGGAGGCCGAGGAGCTGAAGGACCGGCTCGCCACGCTGACCAAGGAGCGCGAGCACGAGGCCCGGCTGCGCGCGGAGGCCGAGCGCTGGGTGATGGAGTTCCGGGGGCGCGAGGCCACAAACGCCAAGGTGCGCGCGGAGGAAGAGAAGCGCCGCAAGGCCATGGAGGCCGAGGCCGAGGTGGCGCGCGCGAAGGAGGCGCGGTTCCACGCTCAGGAAGCAGAGCTGGCCCTCATCCGCGCACAGGTGGAGGCGCTCCAGAAGGAGACGAGCGAGCAGAGCCGCCTGAGGGCCGAGCTGGAGGCCCGCGTTCAAGAAGAGTCCCGGAAACGCCGGGAGGCGGAGGCGCAGGCCGAGCTCGCCGCTCAAGCTCAATCCGAGGCGGAGTCTCGCGCCGAGGCGGAGGCCCTGAGCCGGACCGAGGCGGAGTCGCGTGCCGAGGCGGCCACCCAGGCGCAGACCGAGGCGGAGTCTCGCGCGACGCGGGCCCGGGCCGAGATCGAGGCTCGGGTCAGCGAGGAAGAGCTGGCGCGCTTTGACGCCCAGGTGCGCGCGGACGCGGAGGCGCTCGCCCGGGGCAAGGCCGAGGAGCGCGCGAGCGAGGAACAACAGAAGCGAGCGGAGATCGAAGCCCGGCTGCAGCGGGAGGCGAAGGCTCGGGCGGCGACCGAGGCTCGGGTGAACGCGGCCGTCCAGGCGCGGAGCGACGCGGAGGCCCAGCTCGAGGCGGAAGGCCGGGCTCGCCAGGAGGCGGAGGCTCGCGCCGAGGCGGAGAAGCAGGCTCGGGTTGAAGCGGAGGCTCTCGCCGAGGCAGAGAAGCAGGCCCGGGCCGAGGCGGAGGCCCGTGCCGAGGCGGAGGCGGCGGCTCGCCAGCAGGCCGAGGCCCGCGCCGAGGCGGAGGCGGCGGCTCGCCAGCAGGCCGAGGCCCGTGCGGAAGCGGAGGCCCAGCGGAGCGCCGAAGTGGAGGCCCGCGCCGACACCGAATCCCTGGCGCGTGTGGAGGCGGAAGCGCAGGCCGAGGCGGAGTCCCTGGCGCGGACCGAGCTGGAGGCACGGAGCAAGGCCGCGGCCCTCGCGTATGCCGAGCTGGAGTCCCGGGCGGAGGCCGAGGCACAGGCGCGCTCGGCGGCGGAGGCTCGTGCGGCGGCGGAGGCGCGGCGTGGGCTGGAGCTCGAGGCGCGCGTGGAAGAAGCGCAGCAGGCCCGGAGCGCCGCGGAGACGCGTGCCGAAGAAGAGCATCAAGCCCGAATCGCCGCGGAGCAGCGCGCGGAGGAAGCAGCGCGAGCCCAAGCCGAGGCGGAGGAGAGACTCCAGGCGCTTACGCACTCGAAGGCCGGCGCGGAGGAGCGGGCGGGCGCCGAGGCCCAGGCCCGCGGGCAGCTCCAGGCCAACCTCGCGGCCGCCATCAAAGCCCGGGGCGAGTTCGAGGCCCGCGCGAAGCAGGAGCGGGAGAAGCGCCTCGCCGCGGAGGCTCGACTCCAGGCCGAGCTTCAGACGCGAGCCTCTGTCGAGGCCAGGAACCACGAAGAGCTGGAGCGCCTCACCGCGGATGCCGAGGCCGAGGCCTCCCGAGCCTCCGAGGACCTCGCCCACTGGAAGGCTCAGGCGAGGCAGCTCGAGGAAGCCGCGCGCCACGAGGTGGAACAGACCCGCGAGCGCGAGCAGCAACTCCAGGAGCAGCTCGCACGGCTGTCTCAGGAGCTGGCGCGTCTGAAGGCGGAGAAGACTCGCACGGAGGCCGAGGCCGCCGAGCGTCTCGCCGCCTCCGAGCGCACACGCCGCGAGGCCGAGGAGACCGCGCGCCGAGAGGCCGAGGCCGTCGCGAAGGCCCGGTCGGAAGCTGAGCAGTTGGCCGCCCGCATGCAGTCCGCCGTCCTCCAGATCCAGGCGCCGGGGCAGGCTCAGGTGGTCGTCCCTCGGGGCGGCAGCGTGACGCAGGAGGGACTGGCGAACCTCTTGCTGACCCTGTGCGAAGGACACGCCGAGGTGCGGCTGGAGCTCAAGGCCAGCGACTCCCTAAGGATCCTCTGGCTGCGAAGAGGGAGCCTCGTGGGGGCGCTCTCGTCGGCTCCGGGCGAGACCCTGGTCGATCGCGCGCGCCGGGATGGATTGATCAACGCGCGCCAGGAGCACGAG
>NZ_JBJMQP010000151.1:0-4564 GCF_045802625.1 Hyalangium sp.
CTAAGCCAGGGAAGGTAATTCCGTTCAGGGGGTAGCATGACTGCCTCCCTCTGAGGTGGGTAGCAAGAGCAGCGACAACGCTGCAACTTCGACCGCATCGAACTGACTCCATCCGAGAGGCGTGAGCTCCAACGAGCAGTGCGCGATGGCCGCCGGGGCGAGGCCCTGCGCGCTACTATCGTGCTGTGGAGTGCCCAAGGGGAGAGCGCCAACAGCATCGCCCGTGCCCTGGGAGTGACGGCCAGGACGATCTACAACAGCCGACGCCGCTGGCGCCTGCACGGCCTGCGAGGACTGGCCGATGCCCCGCATACAGGGCGTCCGCCTCGTATCACAGCAACCTATATCAAGCTCCTGATGGAGGCGGTGGAGAAGGACCCGCGGCAGATGGGCTTCGCCTTCTCCCGCTGGACACGCGCACGGCTAGCGGCCTACTTGCAGCAGCGCACTGAAGTGGGCCTCAGCCCCTATTGGGTAGGCGAGTTGCTGCGCTGCCATGGCTTCGTATGGCGACGTGCCAAGCGTACCACTCGGCACCTGGCCGACCCGGAGGAGAAAAGAACGCGCCGCTCGGCGCCTGCATCTGCTCCAGACAGTCGCCTGCTGGCCAGCAGTGGATTTCGAGCTGTGGTACGCCGACGCCACTCGATTCGAGTTGTTGCCGGTCGTATCCTCGATGTGGCGCCGCCGGGGCCGCCGTCTCTGGCTGCCCACCCCTGGCCAGAACGTCCGGGTTGCCGTCTGCGGAGCCATCCGCTTCCCCACCAAGCAGTTCCTCTTCACCCACCAGCCCAAGACAGCCACCACGGCACTCTTCCTGCCGCTGCTCGAGCGACTCGTACGACGGGCGAAACTCACCGGCAAACGCATCGTGCTCGTGCTCGACAACGGCGTCCCTTTCAATTCCCGCCTCGCCCGGACTGCCCTTGAGGCGGCCAGCCCCTACGTGCGGCCCTTCCGGCTGCCGCACTACACCTCCGAGACCCTCAACTGGATTGAGAATTTCTGGAGCCACCTCAAGGTGGCCTACTTCAGCCGGATGCTGACCGAGGAGCGTGAAGCGTTCTATCCAGACGCTATCCGCCTCCTCCGAAGGTTGCGTCGCTCGGGAAGGATAGGTCCCTTGGCGCTCCGGACTACCCCCTGAACGGAATTACCTTCCCTGGCTTAATACTACCTGGTCACTTCAACCGTTCCCCGAGCGAAATTCTCCCTCGGAGATGCGCTCGCCTGGAGAGGAAATGACTTCGTAGTACTAGGCGTCTTTCTCTCGCTCCTGAGAGACAATGCCCAGTTCATCTTTGAATGTTTTAACGTCAATGACTCTGGGAGCAACAACTACAGGCACCTCCAGTTCCTGGCTGGCGCTGTTGAGGTGCCGGAGGACCTTGTCGCACGCATCAAGAGTCCCTGTATCTTCGGTTACGAGAGTTACTGGGGTAAGCATGTCGAGATGAAGGAGGATGGAGTTGTCCTCCATGTCATTCGGGTCGATTTTCAGTGGACCTTTTTCAGCAACTCTGCGCCCTGAAATGTGCATGTACCGCTGAGCCCGAGCGACTAGATATCCATTGTAGAAGATGGTGCTGTAGACCATCTGCTCGTGCGTTACTTTGGCGCCATCTCTCTGGTAGCTCTTTGAGAGGGCCTTGGCTTTGTCCGAGACGTACCTGACAAAATTCAGGCCTGAGAGCTTCACTGCTTCCGTGAAGCTCAGCGACGAGAGCAACTCTCGGCGAACGCTCTCCACTTCGGACTCGTATTCCTTCTCGGCCTCGGCTAGTACTTCACGGGCTCTGTTGCCGACGTCCTTCAGTTCTCGCTCGATGTTGAGATCATCTCTCAGCGTCTGACTCATGAAGTCGGCTGCTGAGGATGCCTTCTCTAGAATCGGCCACATCTTCGGGATGAGGGTTCTATCTTCTGACCTCGAAGGGTGCGCAAGTTCGTCAACTCCGACTACTTTGGCGTGTTCGAGGAACGGGTCATCACGTATCTCAAGGAGACGGCAGCGCAAAAGATGGTTCTTTCGCAGCTTGAAGGATTCGTCCGTTGAGTTGGCGCCTCTTACGGGCTCGTCAATGTGGCAGAGGATCTCGTACACCGAGAGAGGTGAGACAGTGATTCTCGCTCTTTCGGCGGCTTGTGCGAGGTCCTCCCAGCGCATCCCGCGAATTGCCGACGTGTCGAGAATGTACTCGCGCATTGGTGTCTCCTAACCGCGCATCGCCTGTTCGCTCAACTCCATTGTGCAGACCTCCGGCCGAGCACTCTGCGGATCTTAGCGAGTAGAGCGCGCTCGGCGCACCAAAAAGAGCCTGCTGGGTCCGGTGGAGCAACCGCGCGTCTGACAGGCAGCGCGCGCGGCGGACGGGTGAAGCCGGGGCCGGTGGAGCCCCCCGCGCGCGTCCAGGCTCACCTGCTCGGTCCATGGAGCCCTTGCGCGTCCACGCTCACCTGCTCGGCCTGTTGATCCCTCGCGCGCTGCGGACTGGCAGCGCGTGGCGGAGGCGAAGCTGACGCGCGTACGCGTAATTGATCGCCGTGCCCCATCTGAAACGAGGAGAGGGTGCGCCTGCCGCGTCGGAGGAGGACGTAAAGCGGACGCTGCGTCAGTATCCTGCGCCGCTTCCCTCAGGTGTCGACTGACAGTTGCTCGTCTGGCGGGCAGCCCAGGCCTAATGCGTTCTCCTGGGTGAGAATCGGAAGAAGGCCCCTGGAGACGCGAGGTTAGGCGCAGAAGGGGTCAGCGGAATCGGACACGACCGCCCAGGTCGCTGTTCTGATCGCTTCCCTGGCAGGTAGGAGGTGCTCGACACTGAGGCTGCGGCCAGAGGCGGAGGGATGGGGCCGGCGAGCCCCATCCCCCCAATGCCCCGTTGCGCCATAGGAGCGGAAGCGGGGCAGGAGGAGTCGAGCATGAGTGGGCTTGGAGGACAACAGCGGCGAGTGCTGCAGCAGGCGCAGCTGCCGTGGGACAGAGCCGTGAAGGACCCGCGCGATGCGCGAGGCCGGCGCCATGGACACCTGGGGTTGTTGGGGCTGGTGGTGGCGGCCTTCGCGGTGGGAAAGAAGGGGCTGAAGCAGGCGGGGCAGCTGGCCGGGGACGTGGGGGCGCGGACGCGAAAGCGGCTGGGGCTGCCGCAGGCGGTGGCGGGCTCGACGCTGTGGCGCTTGCTGGAGAAGCAGTCCGCGCAGGGCCTGAGTCAGACAGGCAGGGCGCAGGTGCAGCAGGAACTCGAGGATCCGAGGACTGCGCGATTGCCGTTTCCCATGGGAGTGGTGAGCCTGGATGGCAAGAGCCTATGGACCACCCACCAAGGCGAGGTGAAGGGCCTTGAATCGGTGGCCAACGACGAGGCGGGCCGCGAGTTGTGGAGCCTGGGGGCGCTGCGGGCCGTGCTCACCAGCGTGGTGGCCGCGCCGTGCCTGGACATGGAGTTTGTCAGCGCCAAGGAGGGAGAATCTCCCGCCTTCCGGCAGCTGTTTCCTCGGGTGGTGCAGGCCTATGGCGAGCACTTCGGGGTGGCGACGGCGGACGCGGGACTGACGGCCGCACCGAACGCCGCGCTGGTGCGACAGCTGGGCAAGCACTACTGCTTCGGGCTGAAGGCCAATCAGCCCACCCTCCATGCGTATGCGGTGCAGACCCTCGCCGCCAAGCAGTGTCCGGCTCGGGCGCGAACCCAGGAGCGGGCACATGGCAGGACGGTGGTGCGCGAGCTATGGACGCACGCGCTCAAGGAGGATGAAGTGGACTTCCCAGGAGCGCGCATGCTGTTGCTGGTGCGCCAGCAGCACTGGGACGACGACGACACCTTCGAGGAGGAATACCGCTACTTCGTTACCTCCCTGGACACCACCCTCTTCACCTTCAAACAGCTGTTGCGGCTGGTACGGGTGCACTGGGGCATCGAGAACCGGCACCACTGGACGCTGGACATGGTCCTGGGCGAGGACGAGCGCCAGCCCTGCCGCCCCACCCGCACGGCGCTGGAGGTGGTGGCCTGGCTGCGCGTGCTGGCCTTCAACCTGCTCTCCTTCTTTCGCGCCCGTCTGCCTCTGGAAGGCCGCCACCTCGTGGAGTGGGCGCGAGCATGCGAGCTGCTCCGCGACAGCCTCGTCCACGGGCGCAGGCAGGAGACTCTTCTCACTGCTGCCTGAGGGCTCGCCGGCCCTCCCTCCGCTCCTGGCCGCCATAGCCTTCGTTGCGCACGGCGCCTCGGCCGAGCGGCGGAGCTTTGTCTCAGCACGCCTTGCTCTCATGGGCCGCCTTCACGCAACCGCAGTCGCCCGACAACGCATCGGATCTGGCGGGCAGCCCTGTTCATCCCGGGGCTCTACGGGGCGCGGCGAACTGTTACAATCAAGACCGACGCCGTCATTGGATCATTGAGGCAATGAGACACGACCGGGCCGCCTGCTACCTGGCAACTTTTCGGCCGCTGATTCAAACGCCTGGAGGGCGTACCGCGGTAGATAAGCATGGCTTGCCCCCGTTCATTGATGGATCGTGCCGCCGCGAACCGGATCTTGAATCTCCGTTCCCCTCGATAACCGCGAC
>NZ_JBJMQP010000152.1:0-12008 GCF_045802625.1 Hyalangium sp.
AGCCTTCGGAGCCTTCTGTGCCGGCCGGGCCGTCTTCTTCTTCGCGGCGCCACGGGACTTGCTCGCGGAAGAAGGGCCCCGGCCCGTGCCTCGGGGTTTGCGTGCGCTCATAGGAGTCCTCCGTCGAGACCTTGCAGGCGCACCCCGAGCCGGATTCCTGCCAGCAGGTGCGCGGGGCGCCCTGGAACCACGTACGCCACCTGGAGCGTGCTGCCCACGCGAGGGGCCCCCCGGCGCGTGGGCGAGAGGTTCTCCCGCGCATAGGCGCACTGCGCGAGGAACACGCAGTAGTCCACCGCCGCCTGCAGGGAGAAGTGCTCGGACAGCGGCTCCTGCGCCGAGGAGAAGAACCCCGCGCGCAGCACGCGCCGGGCATAGCGCCGGGCCAGCGCGCGCGCGTCCTCGTTGGAGAGAGGCTCGGCCCGAGTCCCCGTCCGCCGCGCCTCCTGGGCCAGCTGCTCCAGCAACCCGGGCGGCCCATCCTTCTCGTCCGTGCCGGCCAGCAGCACCGCCAGCCGCTCGGGCAGCGCCGGATCAAACCCCTCCACGAAGCGCGCCACCGCCTCGGTGACGCCCGCGTAGTGCACGCCGAAGCGGTGCCGCGGTGGCGCACCCTCTTCCTCGGTGTGGAGGATGGGCGTGGGCGTGGTGGGGACGTTCGGATCCACGCTCCACTGGATGGACCAGAGCGTGGGCGGATCCACGCCCTCGGCCGGCTCGGGCGCGAAGCCTCCGAGGATGAGGTGGAAGGGGCGAGGCAGCGCTCCCAGCCGGCGCAGCGCCTGCTCCTCCAGGGCCGAGTGGAGCCGCCGCGCGTAGTCGCCCACGGACTCGTCCGGGCGCAGGGGCGCATGATCATCAAAAGCGCGCAGCGAGGTGGCCACCGTGCCGCCGCCAATGGAGCCCACCCCGTTGAACATGGCCAGCAGCCGCCCGCCAGAGAGCGGCACCAGCTTCTCCACGTTGGCCATGTTGGAGAGGAAGCGCTCCTGGCCGCGCGCATCCACCTCCATCACCGTCGCCAGCCCGTCCGTGGCGAACACGAGCGCGTCCGGCGTCTTGAAGGCGATGTCGATGGTCATGGCGCGGCCCCAGCATACAAGGAGGGGGGAGCCTCACCGGCTCTCTGAAAAGGCAACGCGCGCCAGGCACGGTGGGTACCTGGCGCGCGTTTGACAGGACCGCAGACCAAAGGTGGCCCTCCCCCCCTACGGGCCGAGCAGAAGTTTCTCGCGACCCACCCATTAGTTTCCATCCGGGAAACCACGTAGGTGGGATGGCCTCCCCCGATTCCTCTCATTTCATGAGAATCCAGGTTGAGCCCATAACTTCTGTGCTGGGGGGCATGCCGTTTGCCATCAAACCTCGTTATACTTGGAAATCGTGACTCCACTTGATTCCACGGACAGAGCCTTCCTGGCGGACCTCCGGGGACGGTTGGACCTCGTTGAGCCGGGAGCGGATGCCCTGCACGGGCTGATGGACACCCTCCGAGAGGGGCTGCGCGCGGAGCGGGCGGTGGCCTACGGGGTGGAGCTGGCGCCGGACCACTACGCGGCCAGCTTCTGCCACAGCTCGGGTTTTCCCCAACCTCCGGGGGAGCTGCTCGGCACGCTCAACGGCTTCCTGCACCAGCAACCCAACCCTTGGGGTTATTTCGATCCGGCCAAGCCCGCGGCGGCGCAGCGCAACCGGGCGCTGCACTTCCGCCCGCACGCCGAGACGCAGGCGGCGGTGCCGCTGCATGAGAGCGGGGCGGGGGCCTGGCGGCGGCTGGGAATCGG
The DNA here is from genome assembly GCF_045802625.1 of Hyalangium sp. Classification (NCBI taxonomy): domain Bacteria; kingdom Pseudomonadati; phylum Myxococcota; class Myxococcia; order Myxococcales; family Archangiaceae; genus Hyalangium; species Hyalangium sp. Next base: position 1,785 of record NZ_JBJMQP010000152.1, read on the forward strand.
TCCCGCGGAGCAGGCGCAGGTGCGCGAGCGGGTGCACGAGGGCGCGACGACGCTGTACCGCCAGCTGAAGATGGCACACATGTTCCAGCTGCGCGCGCTGGTGTGCGAGGGCTCGGCGTTGCTGGCGTGGATCGGCGCGCTGCGCTCGGAGCCCTTCACGTCTCGCGAGCAGCGGCTGCTGCAGGAGCTGGTGCCATCGCTGCAGCGGCGGCTGGAGCTGGAGACGCGGCTGCGCGAGGCGGGGCTGCTGGGCTCGGCGCTGGAGGCGGCGCTGGAGGCGCTCGGGCAGCCGGCCTACGTGCTCTCGGCTCCGGGCCGGGTGGTGTACGCCAACACCGCGGGGAAGAGCCTGGCGGAGCGGGACTCCGAGCAGCTGCTCGGCGCGGTCCAGGCCCACGCCAAGGGCGAGCCACCTCTTGCGGGGACCACCGTGACGACGCTCCAGGTCCGAGGGCTCTGCCCTCACTACCTGGTGGTGGACCGGCGGGTGGAGGCGCAGGCCAGCGCCCGGGTCTACATGCTGGCGGCGCGCTGGGGGCTCACGGGGCGCGAGGCGGAGGTGCTCGAGCACATCATCCAGGGCACGAGCAACAAGGTCATCGCGGCGCGGCTGGGCTGCGCGGAGCGCACGGTGGAGGTGCACGTCACCCACGTGCTGAGCAAGGCCCAGGTGGAGAGCCGCTCGGCGCTCATCGCGAAGTTCTTCCAGGCCTCCTGAGCTCCTCCCGGGAGACAGAACATGCCAGGGGAGGGGCTCGTGTTTAGGATGCACGTGTGACTTCTCCTCGCATCCAGGCCGCTCTGGACAACGCCGCCTCGTGCGCGGCGCGTGCTCCCCACTCCGCGCCGCCCGAGTCCTCTCCTCCCGAGCGGAGAATCCGGGTCTCCATTGGAGATCCTCAGGCGGACTTCACCCGCTTCCTGGCCATCCTGGACCGCCATGGCCTGCTGACGGCACAGGGGTGGCTGGCGCCGGACGTGCAGCTCGTCTCGGTGGGGGACCACTTCGACTGGGGCAAGCCGCACGAGCGGGACGCGGTGGCCCGGAGCGCGCTGCAGCTCGTGGCGTGGCTCGCGGCGCACCCGGCGGACCAGGTGGTCATCCTCGCGGGCAACCATGACCTGGGGCGCGTGGGAGAGCTGGCGGACTTCACGGATGCCACCTTCGCCCGCGCCCAGGCGGAGGCGGACGGCATCTACGACGGAGACGACACCGACGAGGTGCGGGAGTGGGCCTTCCTCGAACGGTTCCCGCAGGTGCCCACCGTGGAGCTGATCTCGCGGGACTTCAGCGCGTTCCGAGAGGAGCAGCGCACGTGGATCACCTCCCTGCTCCGAGCGCACCGCCTGCGCGTGGCGTACGCGGCCGGGCCGAGCCTGCTCGTCCTGCACGCGGGAGTGACGCGAGAGGACCTGGGGCTCGTGGGAGTGTCCGAGGAGCACTCCACGGACGCCCGCGTGGTGGCGGAGGCGCTCAACCAGGCGCTCGATGCGGCGGTGGATGCGTGGCAGGGAGGCCGGCTCATCATCCCGAAGCTGCACCACCCTGGCAGCGCGGACTACGGCGAGGGCCGGGGCATCTTCTATCACCGCCCGAGCCTCCAACCAGAGGACGCCGAGCGCACGCGCCTCACCCCGCGCCGACGCTTCGATCCGCGGCGCCTGCCGGCCGGGTTGACGCAGGTGGTGGGGCACACGCGAGACAAGCGAAGCCGAGAGCTGCTGAGCCAGCCCGGGGAGGTGCGAGACGGAGTGCTGCGCCACCTGGTGACGGACGGCGAGCACCTCGCCTACGCGCACGGCACCCCGCGGAGCACGCGCCCCGAGGAGGCCGTGCTCATCTTCACCGATGGCGGGATGCGCGAGTCGCCGCTCGAAGCCTACGAGCTGTTTGATCTCGACACGCGCACCGCCGCCCGTCCGCGATAGCTCGCCCTACTTCTTCGCCTTCAGCTCGGCGAGCTTCTTCTCGAGGCTCTCGAGCTGGCGCTTGGGCACCTGCGCCTCGGAGAGGGACTTCGCGTAGGTGATCGCCTCCTCGAGCGTCTTCACCGCGGAATCCTTCTCGCCGCGAGCCTCCAGGATGGTCGCCCTGTCGGCGAGGACTCGCAGGCGCCGGCCTCCCTGCACCTTCGTCAGGGCCCGGCCGTTGGCCGCGAGCGCCTCATCCAGCCGCCCCAGCATCCGGTAGAGGACGGCCAACCGCGCTGGCGGGTTGTAGTCGGCGGGGAGCTCTTTCTCGCTCTGCTCGATGGCGGGGACCACACGCATGAGGTCGCCCAGGATGATCGCCGCCGACATCCGGTGCGAGTCGAAGACGGCACGCGCATCGGGGTTGGGAGCCTTGGCGGCCTCGCCTTCGAGGAACGTGAGCCAATCGGCGGCGAGCGCCTTGGCGCCAGCCTCGTCTCCGCTCTTGCTCCGGCCGTCCACCATCGCCTCATAGAGGCCCGAGCGGTCATCCGCGGGCATCTCGATAGGCGGAGGAGCCAGCACCTCGCGCCCCTTGGCATCGAGCGCGCTCAGCAGCTCCTTGCGCTGAGGGTGATCCTCGGGCAGCTCGGCGGCACAGCTCAGGCCCAACGTCACCGCGTTCGCCATGGACGGCGAGCGAGGCACACGCGGCAGCTCCTCGAGGGCCTTGCGAGCACACGGCTCATACTGCTTCGCGCCCCACTGAGCGGTCAGCAGCGACTCGAGCGTGCGGCCTCGGCGAGACCAGTCAGGCGGAGCCTCGGCGAGCGCCTGGGCATAGGCCTCGGCGGACTCGGCGGACTTGTTGGCTCCATAGAGCGCATCGCCCCGAGCCAAAGCGGCCTCGGCGCCCCGAGCATCTCCCCGGTAGGCGCGCTCTCCATCCTCGAAGATCTTCTCGAGCTGCGCCACGGTGGCGCTGCCCGCGAAGCGCACGAGGGCCTTCTCCTCCCTCGGATCGATGATGAAGAAGGTGGGCCAGTTCTCGACTGGATACTTCTCCTGGAAGCCAGCGTTCTGCGGAAGGTCGGTGTTGATCTCGAGCCAGACGAACCGTCCGGCATGCCGCGCGAGAGCCTTGTCAGTGAAGACGTAGGCCCGCATCGAGCGGCAGGTGTGTCACCACGGCGCCCAGGTATCGACGAAGAGGGGCAGCCCCTTCGCCTTGGCCTGGGCGAGCGCGGTGTCATACGCGTCATCGATGAACGGCAGGGGGGCGCCCTCATGAGCGGCTGCGGGCGTCTCGGACACGGTGGTGCGCGAGGCGGTGCAGGCCAGGAGCCCCAGAACGAACAGGCTGGCAACGTGGGTACGCATGGGGAGGACCATAGCGTCATCCCCGGGCTCTGTCCCCTACGGACAGGAGGCTGAGGAAGGGCTGGGCGTCGCTGTCCGTGCGTGGTGTTCTCGGGTGGCCGACATGATCGCCCTGCCCGCGCTGCGCGCCGCCCTGGAGTCCGCCCTCGCCGCCCTGCCTCCGCCCGAGCGGTTTCCCCGAGGCGAGGACGCGGACACCGCGCGCCGCCTCACCGAGCGCCTGCGGAGAGACTTGCTGCCCCGGCTGGGAGGAGACGCGCCGCTGCTCTTGGTGGCCATCGCCGGCCCCAACAACGTGGGCAAGTCCACCCTGTTCAATGCCCTGGTCGGCGCGTCCCTGTCGCCCGCGCGTCCCGAGGGCGGCTTGACGAAGCAGTGCCTCGCGGCCGCGCACCCGGAGACGTGGACGGGCGAGCTGAGAGAGTTCCTCACGCGGCGCTACGACGTGGTCCTGGTGCCTCCGGGCGAGAACGCTCCGGTGGACCAGCCGGGCCCCTCCGGGCGCCTCTACCTCGCGCTGGCGGAGGCGGTGCCTCGGGGGTTGCTGGTGATGGACACGCCGGACTTCGACAGCGTGTACCGGGACAACCGCGAGCGCACCGAGGCGCTGCTCGTCACGGTGGACGTGCTCGTCTTCGTGGTGAGCCGGCAGACGTACCAGAACGCGGCGCTGGTGGACTTCCTGCGCGCGGCGGTGGGACGCGGACGGCCGTACCTGCTCGTCTACAACGAGGCCACGCGCGAGGAGGTGGTGCGAAGTCACCTGGACAAGCTGGCCTCGGACGTGGGGCACCCACCGCTGGCCCGCTACCTCGCGCCCCACCAGCCGGAAGTCGAGGCCGGCGAGCGCCCGCTGTCCACGAACCCGCTGGACCGAGGCCCTTCCCTCAGCGCGCTCCTGGGAGAAGCCGAGCACGCCCGGGAGCTCAAGACCCGAGCCCTGGCCGCCTCGCTGGCGGACGCTCGGGCCGAGCTGGAAGCGCTGGGCCGAGCCGCGCGCCAGGCCTCGCACGAGCCGGAGCGGCTGCGCCAGCGGCTGCGCCACGAGCTGTTCTCGGTGGGCAAGAGCGCGGCGCTCAAGGGAGTGCCCGCGGATGTGCTGGTGGACGCGTTCCGGGACGAGCTGGATGCCCGCAGCGCCTTCCACCGCTATGTGAGGCTGCCCTTCCGAGCGCTCGCCACGGCGCTGACGTTCGTCTCCAGAAAGGTGCGCCAGTCCTTCACCGGGCCGGAGCCCACGGCGGCGCCGGTGATCCACGCCACGGATGAGACCCTGCGCGACGGAGTGCGGCGGCTGGTGGACGCGCTCGCTCCGGAGGTGGCCGCGTGGCATGGCGACGCGGAGACTCGGGCGAAGCTGGCGGAGGCCTTCGGCGCGGGGACGCTGGCGAAGCTGGAGGAGCCGCTGGGCTTCGAGCCGCTCCACGCGCACACGGCGGACCGGGACAGCCTCTACAACTTCTGCCGGAGCCTCGTGGGCGCGGAGCTGCAAGGCAGCATGCGCGAGGAGCTGATCCAGGTGCTCACCACGCTGGTGTACTCGGTGCCCTCGGGAGCGGCGGCGGTGGTGACGGTGGCCACGGGTGGCGTGGGGCACGACGCCGTCATCTGGGCCGGCACGCTCTTGTCCACGCCGCTGCTGGAGCGCTTCGTGGACCTGCTGGGAGCGGACGTGCGCGCCCATGTGACCCAGAAGTGGGCGGAGGCCCACGGCGCCACCCTGGCCCGAGCGCTGGAGGAGCGCTTCTTCGCGCAGGTGCTGCAGCACCTCGACGGCGACGCCACCGGCTGGATCCGCACCGCCAAGGCCCTGGAGGAAAGCGCTCGCGGGCTCGCGGAGTGACGCGCCCTGAGCGGACTCGGATCATTCGTATTGGGTAGGAAATGCCAATAAGACCAGAAGGGTTATGACCTCACCGGTCACTTCTGAATCACTACCCCGGGTGTCCTTGGAGCCCAACGTTCCAAGTCCTATGTATGGCCCCGACTTTTAGCGGTGGGCATGGGACAATCATGGACAAGGAGCTGACCGAGACCCTCAAGAAGGTCATCGGGCCAAACATCCGCAAGGCACGCCGGCGCCTGGGACTGTCGCAGGCGCGACTCGCCGAGATGGTCGAGATGTCGACCGAGGTGCTGGGGCGGATGGAGCGCAAGAAGGTGCTGCCCCGCCTGGAGCGGCTCGTCCTCCTGTGCAAGATCCTGGGCGTGCCGCCGGACCAGATGCTCGGCTTCACCTCGGGCCCGAGCGCTCCCGTGACTCCGAAGCTGTCACCGGCCTACGACGAGATGATGACGCTGATGCGTCACTTCTTCATGCAGATGGAGTCGCGGCTGTCGGAGCAGGAGCGCAAGGAGCTGATGCAGACCTTCTCTCACCTGCAGCGGTTCATCGCGCTCATCAAGAAGAAGGGGCCTGCCAAGGCGCTGTCGCGCCGCACGCCCAAGGCGCGGAGCCGGAAGCGCGAGTAGCCCGGACCTCCCCTCACAGGTAGGCAATCTGTAGGAGACCGTTCAAGTTCTAACCTGGGTGGTCCTTTCCTCATACCTACCCCGGGTGTCCTTGAAAATCCGACTCAATACGTCTTACCTACGGCCCCAACTTCTCAAGGTGGGCGAAGGTCATGGACAGCGAACGCGTGAAGGTTCTCAAGAAGACCCTGGGCGCGAACATCCGGAAGGCGCGAACGCGGCTGGGCATCACCCAGGAGCAGATGGCCGAGATGCTCGACATGTCCCCCGAGGTGTACGGGCGCATGGAGCGAGGGCTCATCTTTCCGCGAGTGGAGCGGCTGGTGGACATCTGCGCCAAGCTCGGTGAGTCCGCGGATCAGCTGCTGGGGCTCTCACTGGCGGAAGCCGCTCCCGCGCTGGCGGCCGGGCAGGAAGAGTGGTTCACGGTGATGCACCGCTTCACGCCGGTGCTGCCCCGGCTGACGCAGCTCCAGCGTCAGGCGGTGCGGCGGCACATGGCGGACTTCCAGCGGCTCCTGGTCACGTTCCTGGAGCCCCAGCAGGAGCAGGTGGCGAAGCGCCAGCGGCGCTCCGGCTCCCAACCTGGTGGGTAACGTGCCATCTTCCCTACCTGAGGTATTCTGTGCCGCCAACCCGTGACGTTGTATGCCATCCATCCAACCCAGGATGTTGGATCGCCGCTGGAGGAGAGAACGCATGGATGGCCTCGACAAGAAGAAGCTGGGCAGGAATATCCGTCAGGCTCGTTGCCGCTTGGGGCTCACGCAGGAGCAGATGGCCGAACGAATCGACATGGCACCCGAGGTATATGGACGCATGGAGCGCGGGCACATCGTCCCGAGGCTGGAGCGCTTCGTCGCCATCTGCCGGGTGCTGGGCGAGTCGCCGGATCGGTTGATCTCCCGGCCTGATGAGCCAGAGGCAGCGGACGCCATCCCGAAGGCCCGGGCGGGGACGCGGGCCTCCATCAATGCCTTCAAGAAGTCGCTGGCCGCCAACGTCCGCGCGGCTCGGAAGCGGTTGGGTTGGACCCAGGCGAAGATGGCCAAGCAGATCCAGATGTCCGTGGAGGTGTACGGGCGCATGGAGCGCGGCACCATTCTGCCGACCCTGGACAGCTTCGTGGACATCTGCTGCGTGCTCGGCGAGATGTCGGACGATCTGCTCGGGCTGCCGCCTCCCAAGCGCCCGAAGCGCCGCTGACGGCAACCGCCCAACCTGCCAGGTCACCCGGAGGCCCGCCAGGCGGGCCTTCGGCTATTGCGAGGACACGGGGCTACACCCCCACTGCGTCATGTCCTCCGTCACCGTGGTGCATTGCCAGCCCTCACCACAGGACTCGGGCGCCGTGGGCTCACAGCGACGGTAGCAGGTGCTGACGGTGGCGCTCCCCGTGCCGCAGATCTGGCCGGCAGGGCACGCGTCTGCCCGAAGAGGGTCGCACAGCGCGGCGCACCAGAAGACTCCACGGCCTTGGGACAGCCGCAGGTTGCAGCGCTCTCCCGCGCCACAGGGCTTCTCGGGGCACTGGCCTCTCACCTCCGAGAGGCACTGGTACTCCGTGTCGCTCAGGCGCTTGCACTGCTGTCCCTCGGGGCACCCCGTGGTGTGACAGTCGGGGAAGCAGGCGGGGCCGTTGAGCCCTTCCTCGCAGGCGGAGCCTTGCGGACAGCTCGCGGCATCTCCCAGGCGGCAGGGGCGGCTGCAGACACCCCGGTGGCACGTGAGCCCTTCCTCGCAGGCCCCCGTCTGCGAGATGAACAGTCCGTCACAGGGCTCGCCCTCGCGGCGTGTCCCCACGGGGACGCAGCGGCGGATGACAGGACCGGTGGCCCCCGTGGTGACAGGGCGGCACACGAGTCCCGGAAAGCAGTGCGCGTCTTCCTCGCACTCGGACGCCTGGCACTCGAAGCGGCGCGTCTCCCGGTTGGCGACGCACCCACTGCCCGCGGGGCAGTCACTGTCGGTCTGACAGGCGCCGCATTGAAAGGTCCCGCCCTGGGAGGTGCACCGCATTCCCGCCGCGGGCAACCCGTCCGATGATGTTTCGGAGGAGGGAGGCGAGAGGCTCGCCTCCGCCGAGGGGCTCGTGGGTGGGGCTCCTTCAAGGGCCGCCTCGCGGGAGCTCGTGTCGAAGCGGGCCGCGGTGATGAGGGACTGAACCGAGGCCCCCGCGGAAGCAGGGAGTGTGCTGCCGGCCACGGGCCGCGAAGCCACCTCGAGGGGTGGCTGGTTGGCGATCGGCTCGGAAGTGGGAGCAGCGGGGGCGGAGGCCTGGGACAACACCCCCCACTGTTGGGCCACCGTAGGTGCTGCGGCCAGGGCCCCCAAGAACACTGCCGCTATCATTAGATACCTGAGTCGCACGAGGGCCTCGGGGTTGCTCGCCACGGGCTAGCAGCTGCGGGTGCTGCAGCACAGCAGGGCGCTGCCATCCGGAGAACAACCGCAGGGGTAGCATTCCCAGCATTCGCGCATCTGCGCGTAGGCGAGCGTGCCTCCCAGGATGGCGCCGCCGACGCTCAGTGCCAGCAACCACTGCAACGTGTTCTTCTTTCGGGTCTTCATGTTCCCCCCACTTCTTGGGTCGTACTGCTACAGTTGGACGGGTGTGATCAACGGCCCGTTCGCTCATTGCCGGGTACACAACGCCGCGGTCGTGGTCATCCGCCGAGTCCGCGACATGACTCGCCACGTCATGCCGCGGAGACAACCTGCCAGTTCCTCAATCCCTCGGGTGCGAACGGGCACGGAGTATCAGGCAAGCCCGGAGGCACCGGCTATCACCCCAACGTCTTGGGTTCAGTCGCCTGGAAAATCCATCGGCCTGCCTGACTCGCCGCCAGCGTGAGGAGGTGGGGCTGCTGGAGGAAATCACCGGACTCACCCAGTTGCACCTGAACGTGCCTACCTACTACGTCCTGCCCTCCCGATGCGAGAGGTAGTATCGAGGTGGCTCCAACCCGCCGTCATGGGTTATCTTGGGGACAAACCTATGCACCCGCTCGCGATGACCTTGGCTATCAACATGCGCAGGGCTCGTAACCGCCTGAGGCTGACTACGGAGGAGCTCGCCACGTCCGTGGGCATGACTGTCGAGGACTACGAGCGCATCGAGCGCGGCAACTTCCCGTCCTCGCCGAAGGCCTTCCTGGACTTGGTCGTGGCGCTCCGTGTTCCTGCGGATGAGCTGCTGATCGCCCTTTCGCCTCCTCGGCTGTACGTCATTCGCGGCGGCAAGAGCAAGAACCCTTCCCCCTGAGGGAGGCACCCGCCACGCCCTGGACGTTGAGGGACAGTTGGCGGAGGATGTAGGCCCTTGTTCTCGCTCAATTTTCGAAGCGCTCTGGCGCTGATCACGGTGGTCGTGTGCCTCGCGGGTCCCGCGTGGGCGGCCAAATTGCCGGATGTCGTCGTCACCGGGGACCCGGTGGCGCCATCGCCAACGCAAGCCGGCACGGGTCTGTGCGTGGCCAGCAGCGTCTCCTCGGATCCTGCCAGCGATTTCCCCCAAAGCACTTCGTCCTACATCGGGGGCATGAACGACTTCATGGAGCGGACGGCCGCGAGCCGCACCACCTACGTCCTCCGCACGCCGTTCGACCTGTCCAACAACAACACCGGCGGCACTCAGGCGAGCAAGGGAGACTTCGTTGACGCGGTACAGGGATGCACCAGCTACGGCTGCAGCTTCTTCATCAACGACCCGTTCACCTCCTTTGGCTCCCGCTTCCGTGGCTACCTGAACATCACCCCGGACATGCTGAACAAGCCGCTGCACTTCGGCCTCTATACCGATGATGCGGTGAGCCTCGTCATCTTCGACCGGAACAACGTCCAGTACACGGTCATCAACCGCCCCCCTCAGCTTGGTGCCCCCACTTGGCGCACTACCAACAGCGTCACGTTCCAGAAGTCCGGCCTGTATCCCATCGAGATCCTCTATGCAGAGGTCACTGACCAAGCAGCACTGGAGCTGGCCATCCTGGATGGAGCCTTCACCGACTTCGAGCGGACCATCAACCAGACCCCTGTCGTCAAGCTGAACGACTCTGGCTTCCTGCTCGTCCAGCCCGAGAGGTTCTTCCAGACCGAAACCGGGCGCCCGTCCTTCACGGACCCAGCCCAGTGCGCGCAGTGCAACCGTGCCAACGCCAATGCCCCGGGCAATGGCGGGTGCGGCCTGAACTCGGGCTTCTACTGCAATGGGGCCGCGCTCTGTGCTCCCTGTGACACCTCCCGCGTCTGTGGCCCGAGCTGCTCTCCCTGCGGCCAGAGCACTCCCAACTGCGTCAACGTCAACGGCACCTATGCCTGCGTCGAATGCACCGACGACGCCCAGTGCGGCGGCCGTCGCTGTGATCTCACCACCCACGCCTGCACCGGCTGCCTCGATGACAGGGCCTGCCCCAGCGGAGAGGTCTGCGACAAGCTCAACTACACCTGCGTCGAGTGCAA